>DATEKX010000359.1:0-4136 GCA_035277165.1 Blastocatellia bacterium
GTGAGTTCTTAGAAATCGTGACCGGGCAATCCGGTCCTGACATACCGGGGGGCAATTGCCATGAAAAAAAGTTTCGCGTGCGCCTTCCTAACAGCGCTTTTGCTTGTTGTTCTATCTCCGCTCAATCACGTAACGGCGCAACAAGAGAGCAAATCCGCAACCCAGACTCCGAACGCCGACGCTGGAAAAGCTGATCAAGTTCCTGCGCCGACTCCGGCCAAAGCCAGCACAGACGATAAAGCAGCTACAACTAAACCCGCCGATTTCAAACAACCAGCGCCGACGCAGGGAAATGGGCAAATAGTTATCGGCGTGGGCGTGGTCAACGTGATTATCAGCGTGACCGACCCTTATGGCAGATTCGTCACGGGCTTGAGCAAAGATCATTTCGACATTTTCGACGACAAGGTAAAACAGCAGATCGCGCACTTTACGGACGAAGATTCGCCTGTTTCGCTCGGCATCGTCTACGACGTATCAGGCTCCATGAAAGAGCGCATCATGAGATCAATCAAAGCGCTCAGGCGATTCATCGAAACATCGCACGACGACGATGATTTCTTTTTGATCGGGTTTAATGACCGAGCCAAGCTCATACAGGATTTCACCACGTCAGGCGATCAGGTAGTCGGCCATCTTATGTTCGTCAATCCGAAAGGCTCGACCGCGCTTTACGACGCATCTTATCTGGCCGTCGAAAAAGTCCAGCAAGGGCGGCATACTAAGAAAGCTCTGCTCATCATCTCTGACGGGCAGGACAACAACAGCCGTTACACCTACAAAGAGCTTCGCAATCGGGTCAAGGAAGCCGATGTTCAAATTTATGCGATAGGCATAACCGACCCGGCCTCTGACACGCTTGCGGGTTTCGGGCGCGGCGTGCTTGAAGAAATTACTCGAATGACCGGCGGGCGCGCGTTCTTTCCGAACGCCTACAACGAGCCGGAGCTTGTCGAAATCTGCACACGCATAGCTCTGGAACTTCGCCATCAATATTCGGTAGGATTTTATCCGACCGACATGACGAGCGAAGCCAAATGGCACAAGGTACAGGTCAAGGTGAATCCGCCAAAAGGGCTTGGCCGCCTGTCGCTTACGTACAAAGACGGCTATCAGTCGTTTAAGAAGTGATCGCAGAATAAAAGCTGCGGAATAAAAGACTCAACGATTGCCCTCGCCAAAACGGGTGCAAATTCCCCTCTCCGCTTACGTTCTTTCGGCAACGGATGGCGCTTGCTCGTGCATCAAAAGCTTTGAAATGGGGCGCACATCAACCCGGTTTCCAAAAATCTCGTTGCGGAGTAGAATTTCCTTATGAAATTTGCAGGTTACAAAATGCTCGCCGTCGCGTTTGCGGTTCTGGCCGTGAGTTTTTTGACCAACATATTTGCTGTTAATTCACTCGCTGACAATCAGGCTCAAAGCAGGCCGCAACTTCCAAAGCCTAAACATCAAGAGCCGAAAGAGCAGGAACCACAAGACGACCCCGGAGGCAATATAAAGCTCGGAACTGCGCTGGTGGTGCTCGACGTAACCGTCGTTGATCAATCGAACAACCCAGTGATGGACATGGCTCAAACCAATTTCCAGATCTTTGAAGACAAGGTTCCGCAGGAGATCAAATTCTTCACTCGCGAGCAGGTTCCTGTATCGCTTGTCTTCACGATTGATACGTCAGGCTCTATGCGCTCGAAACTCGATACGGTCATCAAAGCGTCCTCGAATCTGGTGAAGGAAAGCAAGGCCGGAGACGAGATGGCCATCATAGAATTCAAAGAACAGCCGGAGCTTCTCGAAGAATTCACAGGCGACACGCAGGACGTGATTGACACGCTTCAAAGCCTTGTCGCTTCGCGCCAGACGGCCATGCTCGATGCTCTTTATATCGGCGCTGAGTACGCCAACAAAGAAGCAAAGAATCGCCGCAAGGCCGTAATCCTCGTGACCGATGGATTGGATAAAGACAGCTATTACAAATTCAACGAAGTCGTTGAGCACCTGCGCGAAGCAGATGTGCAGGTCTACCTGATCGGGTTCACGAATGATCTGGATAAAGATAGCAGCCTGTTCACGAAAAGCCCGAAGACGAAAGCCGAAGCCTTGCTCACAAAGCTTGCGGAAGAGACAGGCGGAAAAGCTTTCTTCCCGAAAGAACTCTCTGAGACGCACACAATCGCGCAGCAGATTTCGACTGATCTCAGGACTCAGTATTCAATCGGCTACTACCCGACCAATTCAAAGAAAGATGGCACGTTTCGCTCAGTCAAAGTGCAGGTCAGCGCAGGCAATCGCCGCATAGTCGCCCGCACGCGCAACGGCTACAATGCGCCTCGCGAAGGCGACCAGCAGCACACCAGCGTCAACAAGTAGAGGTCTTGCAGAAAAACGTTCAAGCGGATTCCGACTGCGCGCTCGATTTATTTCAAATCGAGCGCGCAGTTTTTTCGACATGACCTGCCAGCTAGTCGAGTTAGCTCAAGGGTTGTTAAACTAGCAGAGGACGCTTCAGGCGGTTTAGATGAGCAAGTTTTTTTTCACAGCGCTTGGAGTCGGCCTCGTACTTTCCGTGGCCCATGATGCCTACGTGACCATCCTGCATTCGCGCGGGCGCAACGGGCCGATCAGTCATATTCTTTGCAGAACAGTCTGGCGACTTGCGCGCGCAACCGCTTCAAAGCTATCTCGCAAGCGACGCCATGTCCGACTCAATTCCATAGGCCCGGCGCTTATGCCGACGCTGATCGGCGTTTATATAACCCTGCTCGTTTTCGGGTTCGCTCTCATCTATTACCCTCACATGGCGACGGATTTCCTGAAGGTGCCTGAAGCCGCAAGCCCTCGCTGGATAGAGTCGCTTTATTTCAGCGGCGTCACGTTGACGACCTTAGGCTTCGGCGACATAGCGCCGAGAACAAATGTCATGCGTCTGGTTGCCGTCATCGAATCAGGCGCGGGCTTTGGCTTGATCTCGCTTTTCATCACATATCTTGTAGCGGTCTATCGCGCACTGGAACGCAGGAGAACGGCGGCGCTGGCTTTCTATCATCAGGCGGATGGCAGCGCAGATGTAGTCGGATTTATTGCTAATCATCTGGTCGCCGGAAAGCTGTCTGGTCTGGCTCCGAATCTTCGCTCTGTCGCGCGCGATTTGGAAGAGATGCTTGAATCTCACATCGAGCATCCTATCATTCACTACTTTCATACTGTGGAAGTTTACAAAAGCCTGCCGCGCGTTCTATTTCTCTCTTTAGAAACCTGCGCCGTGATTCGCTCGTCCATCGACCGCGAGGAACATGCCAACACCTACGAACGACCAGAAGTGCGCACGCTTGAACTGAGCGCAAGCCATGTGCTTAAAGAGTTAGTCTCTTTGCTCAGATTGAAAAAGAATCCTGCGCATAGCGTCGAGCCGCAACTTGATGAGTCTCACCGTCGGGAAGCGCGATTTGATCACACGCTCGCAAGTCTCGAAGAAGCTGGCATCAAGACAAACCGCGACCGTGAAGCAGGCTTGAAGATTTATAAAGATTGCCGCAGCAAATGGGAGGACTCACTATTCAGGCTCGTTTCGCATCTCGGCTACGATTGGGATGAAGTGACAGGAGACAGCCGTTTGCTCGATGCTGCCGAGCGTCAAGCGAATCAACTGCGCGTCGAGGTTTTGAAATAGGCCAGTATAAACAACACGCCAAAAATCAAATCAACCATTCCGGCGGCCAGAATTATTGACGATATTCGATGCTGAAAAAATAGAATCAAAACTGCGATTGCGAAAGAGAGCTTTTCCAAAATTGACGGGATCATCATCGCGCGATAACGCACGGGGTCTTTGGAAAGAATCAGGAATAGAACTTGCCATGCGACTGCTACTCCGATGAACCCGTAATAATATTCCGGGTGCGTGATGGCGGGCGGAAAATCGCGCCCAGTCTTCTCTTCCATGAAAAATTGCGGGACAAGCACGATCAAACCGTAAATGCCTGCTATGAGGTAAATGGTTTTTGCCAGTCTTACGGTTAGTTCCACTCGCCCTTCAGATTTCACCCTTCAGATACATTCGTCTCTGCGGCTCAGGGAATTTTTCAATCGCATATCGAAGCATTGTTCTCGGCATCACTTTGTAATGCTCTCTCAGG
>DATEKX010000360.1:0-6192 GCA_035277165.1 Blastocatellia bacterium
CCGTCCGCCTGCTTCATCAGAAAGAGGCTTTGCACAATGAAGAAGAGCGTCGTAAATCCTGCCACGCGCAAAGGTATAGAAGCTTCCGCCTCATCTTCTTTAGTTCGAGCGAAACGCGCGAGCAGGTAGACGCAGAGAATGATCGAGGCAAGCCCGATTGTAATGTCAGCGCGAAAGCTTGGAATGTAGCTGAGTAAACTCAGTTTGGCTAAACTGCTTGGGAAGCCGACCAGCAGAAACAACAGCATGAAGACTATGTACGCAACGAGCAGCCAGCCGATCAAGCCCATATTTCGAGCTACGCGTTTGGATATGCAGACCGCAAAAAAGATTGCGGGAAAAAGATAATAAAACGATGAGGATTCGCTCTCGTTGCGCATCGGGGCCGGTGTGCTGTAGATCGTGCTGAGGTTGTACATGCCTTTGAAGAGCATGCCGAAAGAATAGTCGCCTCCTAATGACACGCGCTGCCCCGGATAGACTGTGTTCGAGCCTGCTTTCAAATCCGGCAGGCAGGCTTGAATGAATGATAACGTGAGCGCGGCTGCCAGTATCAAGCTTGCCGCCAGATAGATCATCCTTTTTTTATCTACTGGCTTGAACGCTCGATAAAGCTTATCTCGAATCAAAAGGCCCACAAACAGCAATCCGAACAGATAACCGAGCGGCACTTGCCAGGGCGGATATAGCGTCATCACAAAGCCCGGTATGCTCAACCCAAGCAGAAGCGCGCAAATAATTTGCACACGATTATTGTCTGAAACCAGCAGATGATAGGTGGCTAAAACTCCGAGCGCGATGAAGAATGTCATATAGGCGGGCCACAGCGACCAGCAAACAGTGTAAGCCGAAGCGCAAAACCAGAAAGCGCCGAAAGCTGCCAGCCCCTTATTGCCTTGCAGTACGATCTCAAGCAGTAAATAAAGAACTGTGAAACAAGCAAACACGCGAAACCACCAGTACCAGGCAAGCCCTCGCTGCGGCCCCAGTATGAAATAACCCCAGGTCGCCGGTCTCGCTAAAGCCGTGATGTGCCATACCGGCGCGTGATAAGTTAACAGCATGTTTTGCCCGTTGCCGATATTCGTGTTCACGACAGGGAAGCGGGGATTATGCGCAAACTGGCTTAACGACAGGGGCGTTGCAATAACCAGTTCATCCCATCTTGCGCCTTTGGCGTCAGACATCAAAAATTTCTTCAGCCCGTTCGTGTCTATTCGAGATAATCCTTTTTCGATTTCCGGCGGAAGACTGAACAGATAACCAGAGTAAGGTTTTTCAGGCGCCCACCATCCAGCCGTCACTCCCGTAGAAGAGCCGTGAATGCCCAGTGCAACGAGCACTACGAATAAAGCCCAGATGCTTCCGAGGAGTTTGCCATTCCAACCGAGCGATTTGATGTACTTGACGGCAGAACCTGATGCGAGAGAATTGATCATATTTATTTCTCGCCCGGTCTCTCCAACTCCATCAATCGCTTTTCGACAATTGCGAATCGCTGCGCGAGATGTTTGTTATGTTTGTTCAGACGAGTGATGACTACGGAAAACTGTAAATTAATCAGGCATAGCGCGAAAAAACCGAGCAACAGAATGAAAGCAGGCGCATAATGAAAACCCAGAGCCGCGCTCATCGTGTCAATGAACCGCGTAGCCATCGGCGCAAACATCATCACAAATCCCGCGGCCACCCACAGGAAGGCATATTTCTCATCAAGTCGTTTTCGCCGCACTAGTTGAATTATCGTCATCATCACTAACAGGGAGGCTACTGCCATCATGACTTTCGTTGCTAAAGGCATCGGTTTCTCCTTTCATTAATATGCGTCGTTGCGTGAGCGCGATGAATATCGAAAATAGCATCTTGTATACGTAGTACAGAGTTTTGGCCCCGCCGCCGTGCATTGATTCTCCGCGCAGGCGCGGCCTTATGGTCACGGGCACTTCTTTTATTTTGAAGCCCGCGAAATATAGTCTGATTAAAGTATCGGCGTCGGGAAAATCGTGCGGGTAGTTATCGTTTACGAAAAACTTCATCAATCGCCGATTGATCGCTTGAAAGCCCGAAGTCGGGTCTGTGATCTGTTGTCTGGTGATCATAGAGGCAAGCTGCCTGAATAGCAGAATGCCAAGACGGCGGGCCAGCGGAATCGAGTAATCGGCTTTGCCCAAAAAGCGCGAGCCGAGCGCGATGTCCGCATGACGCGCTTCGATGGGCGCGATCAAGTCGGAAATGTATTGCGGGTCGTGCTGCCCATCTCCGTCAATCAACACGCACAGGTCATACCCATACTCCACACCATAAATCAGCCCGGTCTGCACAGCGGCTCCATAGCCGAGATTGAACGGCAGCTTTAATACCTTCACGCCTGCGCGGTCGGCCAGCCACGAAGTCGCATCCGATGACCCGTCATCAACGACGACAATATCAATAAACGGATGCAACGACCTGATTTCAGATATGACAGACGTGATGTTTTCGGCCTCATTATAGGCCGGTATTATCAATAGACATTTCATATTGATTAAGATCGAGGGCTGAAGCGAAAGTTTATAGTCTAGGGACGCATGTGGCAAGTCTTCGTTGCTAAGGCACATAGCAGTCATGCGTTTTGTCTTGATAATCAAAATATCGCTGTATACACTGAAGCGACAGATTGATCTTTGGTGTATAGCCCCTGAGAATTTAATAATTTAAAAAGCCCTGTGATTATCTATCAGCGCGGAGGTGTGAACTGATGAATTTGAGTCGAAGCGAAATGAGCAGACTCATTGCCGAAAAAATAAGTGCGAACAGACGGGATTTAGAGCTAATGTGGAGCGATTCTAAACCGGTCAGCCATTTCTTTATTGACGATTTGCTGCCGGAAGATTTCTGCCTCAACGTGGCAAACAGCTTTCCTGATCCTGATAAGTTAATGCTCAAATCTTCCCTCCGCGAGCGTAAACGGGTCAGCGTGAATATCAACGAATACGCTCCGTGTCTTGCAGACTGTCTTTTGGCTTTTCAAGATCAGGAAGTTATCGAAATCGTAGCTGAGATAACCGGGTTGAAAGAGCTTGAAGCAGACCCGTCGCTCTATGCGTCAGGCATATCCGTGATGTCGAAGGGAGATTTCCTGAATCCGCACATAGACAATTCGCATGACGGAGATCATGTCCGATACCGCGCGCTGAATCTGCTGTTTTATGTGTCGCCCGATTGGAGGTTTGAAAACGGCGGCAACCTTGAGCTTTGGGACGAAAAGATCAGCCAGCCTCATACAGTCTTATCGAAATTCAATCGTCTGGTCGTTATGCAGACCAATCGCACAAGCTGGCATTCAGTCAATAAAGTGCTCGTTGATAAGTCGCGGCGTTGCGTGTCGAATTACTATTTTGCAGCGACGGCTCCGGGCGAAAAGGAATACTCGAACATAACCAGTTTTGCCGGACGACCGGAAGAATTAATTAAAAGGCCGTTGTTAAAGATGGACGCAACGGTGCTGAACGCCGTTGCGAAAGTCTTCCCGCAACTAACAAAAATGACCAAACACAGGATAAAGAAGCCTTAGAGGTTGTATTAGAAAGAAGCTCCGTAGGAGCGACCTGTCTATAGTATCGGCGTCTGTAAAGTCTTCTGTAGCTCCGTAGGAGCGACCTCTGAATCAATAGGTCGCTCCTACGGAGCTACAGTCAATATTCAGCATTCTAAAACTATAGACAGGTCGTCCCTAACGGGACTGCTAAAACATGCTTTTATTCACCACCACACTAAAGCCAGCGCTATCTGCCTGAGCACGAAAAAGAGCGGATTGAAAACAAATCGCGCGCCTGCTGCGACCAACCCCCCGGCTGCCTGATCGAAGTCAATCTTAAAGCCTGTGCTCTTAATAAGCGTTCTGTCCGGTACGGCTCTTAGCTCCTGAGTCGCTTTTCGTTTGCGCATGACAGTAGCCCAGTTGCCGATGATCCAGGCGTATGCTCGCACTTTGTTTCGGATATTATGGCGATCTTTTAAGAGCACGAATGACCATGTTATCGTTTCGGCCAGAATGAATGCAGGCAGAAGCACAAAAATCGTCCGCCATTTGAAGCTCTTGAGAAGCATCAGGTATCGGTTGCGCTCTTCCCAAAAAACTTTGAGCGGTGTTATTCGCAATTCATAATCGTGAAGCACGATACTTTCAGGTGTATACACGGTCGGATAACCCGCGAGCCTTGCGCGCCAAGACAGGTCTGTGTCTTCCAGATAAAGAAACATCTCTTCATCGAAACCGCCCAGCTTATCGAACAGTGCGCGCCGAATTGCGAACGCCGCGCCTGATATAGCGCCGACTTCATCAATTTGCGTGTAAGAGTCTCGCGGGCGGCCCATGCCTCGACACAGAGTCAGCCCGCTTATGTGAATGTTGCACCCGCACGTGTTGAGCCGGTCGGGCGTAGCCATCAACAAGATTCTGGGCGTGACAAGCCCTATACGCTCATCACTTTCTAAAGGCGCTATCAACGATTCGAGCCAGCCCGATTCGATGAGCGTGTCAGGATTGAGGAAGACCAGATACGGGCTTTGCGCGTGTCGAACTCCCAGATTGCAACCCCCGGCAAATCCAAGATTGGTACGGGAACGAATCAGCGCGACTTCGGGAAAGCTGCTTTCGATTTGATCGGCGTTGCCTTCCACGGATGCGTTATCAACCACGATCAACTCGCAATCGCCGGGCAGTGAGCGCAAGACCGATTCGAGACATGCCATCAGTTTTTGCTTTGCGTTGTAACTGACAATGATGATGCTGGCGCGAAAGTTCGAGTTCTCAGCAGATTGGGTTTGTGAGGATACATCTGATCGCAGTGTGATATTCACTAGTCTCTGATACCCGTCTCACCTGAAGTATTTGGTGACGGCAGACGCTATCTGCCAGCCACTGACGTTTCGTAAAACCTTTCAAAGCCGAACGGCCTTAACATGTCCGGCGCGCGATTGTTGATTAAGCATTCTGCGATCAACTCGGCAGTTAGGGGCGCAAGCAGTATCCCATTTCTGAAATGACCCGTTGCGAGCAACAGATTATCAATTCCGGTTTGTCCGATCACGGGTAGATGATCGCTCGTGTCCGGCCTCAGCCCTGACCATGCCTCGATCATCTCAGCCGTTTTCAACGACGGAACAAGTTCGATTGCGGCTGCGAGCAGCGAGTTGATGCCATGCGCGGTGACGGCTTTATGAAACCCTGCGTATTCTACTGTCGCACCTGCAAGGATGCGCCCATCATTGCGCGGGACCAGATAACATTTGCTTGAATGCAGAGTGTGATTGATTGAAGAGTCAGTAGCGCGCAAAGCTATCATCTGACCGCGCGCAGGAATAACGGCGATATTCAAACCAAGAGGCTCAAGCAACCGGCTCGACCAGCAACCGGCTGCGACGATGACAGCGCCCGCATCAAAACGACGTTCGCCGCACATCACGCCCGTCGTTTTGCCGCGCTCTACTATCAGAGATGTGACTTCACAGCCTTCAATGATCTCAACACCTGCTCGTCTGCACGCAACATCGAGCGCGTCCATCAACCGGCGATTTTCAACCTGATGATCTTTCGGGATGAAAACCGCCCTGGTGGCCGATTGCGTGACAGCAGGCTCAATGCTGGTTATCACGCTTGCGGGCAAAACTTCCAATTCCAAACCAGCGCTGGTTTGCCACGACGACCAGCGATCCAGTTCGCTTTCGTTCTCGCCTTCCGTCAACAGGCACAGAGTGCCTTCATCTCTATACTCAACATCAACGCCGGAAAGTTCTTTGAGATGCTGCGCGAAGTCTCGATACATCGAGCGGCTGCGAAGGCACAGGTCTAAGAAAGGGTCCGGCCTGGAAGCTTCGGTCTGCGGCGAAAGCATTCCTGCTGCCGCGCGCGATGCTTCGCCGCCTACGCGACCACGTTCGATGACTGCGACTGTCAATCCTGCACGAGCGAGCTTCAGCGCAATCGAACAACCTATCACGCCGCCGCCAGCTATTATCACATCTTTTTCCATACGCGATTATCCTAGCAGCTTGAGTGCGAAATTCGCGAGTCGCCGCGTCGCAGAAACTGACTGCTCAAGGCTGTTGCAAAGTCGGTTGATATGGATGGTAGGGGCAGGGCTTGTCCCTGCCCGGATGGGCGGTAGCCCATGACAGTCATCGCCTGCTGGCGATCCGGGCAGGGACAAG
>DATEKX010000361.1:0-2342 GCA_035277165.1 Blastocatellia bacterium
CGCAATCGGCGACCTCTTCAAAGGTAACAGCCGCCGCGGGTCAGAAGAAATGGTTGCGGCTGGCGGGGTTGCTGGGGCTTGGGGCAGCAGGGTCGATTGGGCTTGCCATCGGCGCAGCCAGTTATCCGCTGTCCGGGTTGCTCATTCGACCTCGGTTGAAGCGGCTCTCGCAACTGAAAAGCCCGCATCTGCGCCACTTGATTCGACGCCGCAAAATAGAGTTTGAAGACATCACCATCTCTTCATTCGACGGCACCAAATTGTACGGATGGTGGATGGCGACAGCCGTTGACGGGCCGACGATAATAGTGCTTCACGGCGTGAAGAAGAATCGCACGGACGTTTTGCGCGCGGGGCTTGCGCTGAGGCAAGCGGGATTCAACGTGCTCATCTTTGACGGTCGCGCGCACGGCAGCAGCGAAGGCCGATATGTCACCTATGGATTCTTTGAGCGGCGCGACGTAGAAGCAGCGATTGAATGGCTGGTCTCGGAAAAAAAGATTGATCGAACGCGAGTCGGCCTGGCCGGTGAATCAATGGGCGCGGCTATCGCGCTGCAAGTCGCCGCGCATAATGACTGGATACGCGCAGTGTGGGCCGATAGCCCGTTTGCAAGTCTCCGCCGCGTGAGCGAAGAATTTTTGCGGCGTGTTACTCATTTACCGGGCGCTGTTTTAAACCCTGTTGTCTGGACTACCTTGCAGGTCGCAAACTATCGCGGCAGATTCGATGTCAGAGCTGTTGACCCGCTCGCGCTTGCCGCTCAAATCAAATGCCCTGTCTCGTTGGTGCACGGCACGGCTGATCAGTTGATAGCAACCGCGCACTCGCAGAATATCTTTGATGCGCTCGCAGGTGATAAAGAGTTATGGTTTGTCGAAGGCGCGCGTCACGCCCGCTCGGCTCGTTATGCAAAGCAGGAATACAGCGAGCGGCTCATTCGATTCTTCAACGATAAACTGAAACGCTCTCACCAGACCGAAGACAACTGAGACTCATCGCACACAAGCGTCTCTCCGTCAGGCAATATGTGAATTATGTCAGCGCCGCGAGCGCGCAACGGAGTCGCAAGCATCCCAACGCGATGGCAATTGGCTCGCGGCGCGCTCGTGTGAGCCGTCACAGGCTGCGACTCTGAACACATCACTGCAACGCGCATCTCTGAAGCAAGCTCCACGATTCGATCAAGCCCGCGCGCAAGCTCGTCGGGCGGAGCAATCACTTTGCCTCCGCATTCAGGCAAATGCTCGTATCCGATTCCGTTTTGCCGAAGCGCTTCAGCCAGCGTGCCCCTGTTGTACTGAGGCCAGCGCGAGCGAGGGGAGCTTCGCACGTCGCACACGAAAGCGATTTTGTGCCGCCTGAGCAGATCAAGGAAGTAATCAAACGGATGGCGACCGTGACCTATAGTATAGATTGCGATTTTGTCTGGTGACATTCAGCCTCTACTGCATTTTACCTGCTGTTGGATAATCTGCGACAGGCTGCTTTCCAGTTTTCATATTGGGCTTCAATGTGAAATCATTTATCTATGGTTCACTCTGACGATAAAAGCATTGAAGTAACGATATACACAGTTAGAATCAGAAACCCTATAATTGATCAGGAAGTCATGAAGATCGAAACCGAAGATCGTCAGCTTGCCCTCGTCGAAGCCGAGCATTATTCAAAACGACACGGCATAGCTCAGGTCTTCGACAACTCATCGAACCGGGAAGTCGCGCGCTTCAGGTATGGAGTCGAACAGAACATACAGGCATAATCATCTACTTTAGGAGAACTGGGAATGCTTTTGACGAAAAAGATGACCGCACCGACCATCATAAAAATGTTGATCGTCTTTGCATTAATCGCGCTGTGCGCGCCACGCGAGCATTCAGCGCAGGAGAAAAAGAGAGCCACACAACCTGCGAAGCCCGAAGTATTGGTATCTGTCGAAGAAGCTGCGCGGCTCGAAGCCGTCATCACAACAGACGCCGGAGTGATTCGCTTCGAGTTTCTTGCAGACAAAGCGCCCCGCCACGTTCAACAGTTCGTCAAACGCTCGCGCGAAGGATTTTATGACGGCTCTGCTTTCTTTCGAGTTATCGAGCGCGCAATCATTCAGGGCGGAGACCCGAACCTGAAAGACCCACAGAAAGCCCGCGACACCTGGGGCACGGGCGCGTTATCGCTGCTGCCCGACGAGTTCAGCGACACACATCACGTTCGCGGCACGGTCTCGGCTGTGCGCGTGCCGGACAAGGCAAACAGCGGCGGCGCGCAGTTCTTTATTTGTTCTTCGCCGCAGCCGCAACTCGACGGCCAATTTTCGGCCTTCGGGCAAGTGACCGAAGGAATCG
>DATEKX010000362.1:0-3082 GCA_035277165.1 Blastocatellia bacterium
TCAAGCGATTCCCTCAGTCTTTTGATCCTATCGTTGAAGTCTACCATCCTCCAATTTGGGGGCTTTGCTTTTAGAGCTTCGGCCCGCGCCTTCTCATAATTGTCCAGTTCGCCCAAGCCGAAATAGGCTTCTGCCTTGGCAGCAAGGCACCAGAATTTTCGCCTTTTGTCGCGAGTTTTTATATCATCATAAAGTTTATCTGGCTTCGACAATGGAATCTTATTCCGCCGCCGCTTCTCGCGCTGGCATATCTCATTCATTTCCTGTTCGCACAACTCAAGTACCTCAAGTCGGATACGATTTGCCCATACAAGATCAGCGATTTTATGCTCTTTCCTTTCGTCGCAGTCGGCGCGAACGTTCAGCAGGAACGCCAGGTAAATACCATTGTAACGATTGCCCCGAAGGAAGTAGCCTCGCGCACTATACCGGATGGCGCGATCAAGGTGCTCTGCCTCATGACTTATGTCGAAGAGCTGCTTCTCGATGCTACTGGCTAGCCCGACAGTCTCCGGGTCGTTTGAGTCTTTAAGATTTAATTGCGAGTCGAGTATGTTCCTTGCCTCGAATAAAGCCGAGAGCCTGTCGGGTTGCTTGGCTTTGAAGGTGGCCAGCACTAAACGCTGGATCAGATAGGGGTCGGGCGCGAAAGGGGAACTTTGATGGGATTTTTCGATGAGTTGCAGAGCAAGCGTGAATTTGTTTTTCGCATCAGAGAATCGCTCCGCGTCGATTGCTTGCTCCCCTTCTTTAATGATCTTGGCCAGCGGCTTATGTCCATGGCCGTTTCCTTGAGACGAGATTGTGGTCTCCGCCTCGATAATAGCTCTGCTCGCCTCCAGGGATTGTCCAGATTGAATTGCCATCTGGGCAGCAGCGTCCTTAAGTACTGGCGGACTGAGATGTTTGAGAAATGTGTAAACCGGGCTGTCGGTCTCTGGAGTCTTTAGAACTTGATCAAGTGTTTCCCTTAGTACCTTGCGAAACCGTATGACCTCTTCGTAGTCTATGGCATCGCCAAGGTGTGTGTAGCTGCTGATCCTAACATGGTTCACATCGAAGGGATAAGGGAGCTTATTTTCGGAGATTACAATCGTGGTCCAAGGTCGTAGTGCGTGCCGAATCCCGAGCTCGTAGATGGCATTAGGGTTAGCCGTTGAAAGGTCAGCGATTACCACATCTGCCGTTAACAGTTCCTGGTACATTGGCACATCGATTATCTGGGAATGAGTGATTTCATCCGCCCGAATACATTTGAGTCCTCGCTTTTTGACGACCGGCTTGATCAAGTCCCGATACGTTTTATCTAAGTCGAGACGCCGTCCGGTAGCATAGTCGATCCTTTTCCCGAAGCCCATCACAATGAAGCATCGTTTTGATTTGTTCGACGTGCTCATTTGGTTGTTTGCCATAGTTATTAACCTCCATACAGGATCACCCTTGACTTAATAGGTAGTTACATACCCCGGTCATTCGCTTTTCTGTAATTATTTCGGTCGAATACGCCTAACTACGTTTACATGATTTAAAGACGTAATTCTTAATAAGGATTATGCATAATTCTTATGATGAGTTCGCATTAATACAATAGGCTTCAGATAGAGGTTTAATTAACTTGATTGAGGGTAAGGTCTAACTCAAAGATGTAAAACAATATTTCTGACAAACGCTCTTCGTTGAAGCCAGAATATTCTGGTGCTATGATGCTCGGGAGGGTGTTTACTACGATGCGTCTTTCCTCTCCACTGATTTTAATCGCATTTCTACTGCTCATATCGCCTTGCGCTTTAGCTCAAGCGAATCGCGCCAATGCTGTTGATGCAAAGCAGAGCGCCGCTGCCGCGTTTGAACAGGGACAGAACGCGCAGCAGCGCGGGGAACTCGATTCGGCTGTAAGGTTTTATACAAGCGCGATCACTTCTGACCCGACGCTCTTTCAAGCTCACTACCAGCGAGCGACTGCGCTCATTGCGCTTGGCCGCGATAAGGAAGCCGAAGCGGATCTTAAAAAAGTCATTGAGGCCAAGCCGGACTTTGCTCGCGCTCATCGCGCAATGGGGCAGATTCTACTTGATCGCGGTTCGACCGAAGACGCAAAGCGAGAGTTCGCCCGCGCCATCGAGCTTGACCCAAAACTCGCGGGCGTTCGCCTCTATCATGCCAGCGCGCTCATCAAGTCAGGCGACAATCAGAAGGCTATTGAAAACCTTCGCATGGCGATAGAACTTGGCGAAGCGAACGCGCTTGTTTACGCGCTGCTCGGCGTTGCCGAAGAGCGATTGGCGAAACCCGATGAAGCTTTCGCCGATTATTCGCGCGCGATTGAAATGGATAAAAGCATTTCGACGGCCAGAGAAGGTCGTGCTCGCGTCTATGAGTCTCGCGGCGAACTGGCGAAAGCGATTGAAGATTATGCCATAGCATATCGAGCGCAGCCTTCGCAGGATACGGCAATCAGACTTGCAAGCCTTTACACGCGCGTCGGGAAGCCGGAAGCCGCTTTGCAGATTTATCGCTTTCTGATAACCGAGCGGCCTAACGATTATTTACTGCGAGCCGAGATTGCGCGCTTGATGAATGAAAGCGGGCAAACCGAAGCCGCGATGAAAGAGATAACGGGACTCGTCAAATTGTCTCCGGGTAATGCGAAGCTGCTGGTTTTGGCAGGCGACATTTATTTCAAAGACAAGCCGGACGAGGCTGCCGAGTACTATCGCAAAGCATTTGAGATTGACCCGAAGAATAATCAGGCGCGCGTTCAGTTTGGCGCATCGCTCGTTCGCTCGATGCAATTTGACGCCGCGCTGCCTGTGCTCGCCGATGCGATTGCGCGCGATGCCAGCAACTATGTTGCTCACGCCAACCTTGCGACTGCTCTGTTCAAGCTTCAGCGATACCCTTATGCGGCGCAAGAGTTCATCTGGCTGATTCGCACGCGCCCCGAAATCGCCGCCAGTTATTTTTTCCTGGCCATCTCGTTTGATAAGCTGGGCGATTGCCAGCAGGCGATGCGCGCGTATCAAGAGTTCACACGCAAGGCCGATCCGGCTGCGAACAAAAACGAATTGGAAGAAGCAAACAT
>DATEKX010000363.1:0-3770 GCA_035277165.1 Blastocatellia bacterium
CAGACTACGTTCAAAAAGATTCTCTCTGTCGTGGCCTGGAGTTGGTGCGCCACAGGGCTTGTCGGTATCGTTGTGGCTATAGCTGCGCTGATGGTGCGCGACGAAGAGGGCCTCAGGGATATAAATCTTGCCGACCCTGCCGGACTCGTGCCTACCAATCTGGCGGCCTTTCTGCCCTCAGATGTATCTCGCGTACTGAGCGCGATAGCCAGCTCGATTGATGTCTTCACGATCTGGTATTTGATCTTGCTGTCCATCGGTTTTGCAGTGATTGCAGGGACAAAGAAATTCAAAACCAGCAAAACAGCTACGCTCGTATTCGGAGCCTATGCGGTCTGGGTTCTCGTTAAAATGGGATTCGCGGCCATCGGCTTCGGCGGGAGCTAATCAATTCCATCTTTATTCACGAACGGGCGGCTGGAGCGCTGCCCGTTCAGTCTGCTTGAAAGTTTTTTACCGTAGAATTTTCTCACCAAATGTACTAATACAGACCGCCCCAATTACTGCGGTTCTGTTTTGAGTCAGGTTCGACTCCCTCATCGCGTTTTTTTTCATACAAATTTCCCAGCTTTTATTTGGAAAAATCCGCGCTTAAACGAAATAAGCTCCGGCCAGAAAAAATAGAAAATATTTATGTAAAGCGGCACGACGATTGCCTAGCTATTGTTCAAGTGGAAAAGATGGTATTGAAAAAAGGAGACAGGATGAGAGAGGTGAGACCAGATGTTGATGTAGTAGATCTTTTCGAGCAGATGCTGTTTCAACGCGCAGCTAAAGGAATAAGACCAGTGCTGTATGTCTCATCCTATACTGATCTTGAGTGCAGCATGTTGATGCTTCTGGATGAAACGCGAGAAGGCCATTCGTCAGGACTTCAACAGCCCGTGGCAAAAGGCATAGGCTATTATGTTACAAAAAATTAGCTCGGCTTGTGACAAAGCGTCTCATTGCCGAGCGTGGCAATAATGCATTTATTCGTACCGGAGCGCCTCGATTGGATCGAGGCGCGCTGCTTTTATCGCAGGCCATAATCCGAATACCAGTCCCACCGAACACGATACGAAAAATCCCAGCAACACCGCCCATAACGGAATGACTGAAGGCAACGTCGGCGCAAGCTGATGAAGCCCAAGGCTGACGAGCCAGCCGATCAAAATGCCGATCACTCCGCCTACAGCCGTCAACGTCACTGCTTCGGTTAAAAATTGCCAGACGATATCGGCCTTTCGCGCGCCAATGGCTCGCCGCACGCCTATCTCTTTCGTGCGCTCTGTGACCGACACCAGCATGATGTTCATTACGCCTATGCCGCCTACTAAAAGACCCGCGGCTGACAGCGGAAAGACTATTATGCTTGCGATTGCGGCGAACTGCGCGATCACTTCAAATATGCTGCCGGGCGTGCTGATGCCGAAATCATTCGGCTTGTTGTTAGGGACTTCGCGGCGGCGGCGCATAAGCTCAGTTATTTGATCTGTCATCCTGCCGAACTGGTCGGGCTTTGCCTTTACTGTGATGCTGATGTCTTCGATTTCGGGATGGTCGCGCTTTATTGTGTCAAACGGCACGATCAACTGGCGGTCTTCGACGGGGTCGCCGCCGAACAATCCGCCCGGCGCTTTCTCCATAACGCCGATGACGCGATAAATTTTGCCGTCAACTTCTATCTCTTTGTCCAGCGGCGTAAGCCCGCCGAATAAAGTCTCAGCGATTGCATATCCGATGACGGCGACCTGCGCCCTGTGTTCCTGCTCGGACGGAACGAAGAAGCGACCCGATTGGATATAGACGTTTCGCACCTGATCATAATTCGACCACACGCCAAAGATGAGGGGCCGGTTGGCTTCTATGCCTTTGTATTTGACGACGGGCTGGTTGAGTCCCGGCCCGAAAGAGCCGACCACGACAGTAGGGCTTACGCCCATGACGGTCGGCAATTCGGCTATGGCTTTTGCGTCTTCAACGGTGACGTTCTTGCGCGTGCGCTCGGATTGCGAAGGACGGCTGAAACGAATGCCTATGTTGTCCCACTTGGTCACAAAGACCTGATCCGGGCCAAAGCGTTTTGTCTGCTCAAGGACGAATTCTCTGAGGCCCGTGAGAAAAGACGAGATGGCGATGACGGTCATTGTGCCGCCAATCACACCAAGCATCGTGAGCGCCGAACGAATCTTGTGCGTCCGCAAGGTGTCGAGCGCCATTAAAACATTTTCACCAATCTCTTGAATATGCATGGTTTGAACGGCTGAGTACGGAGTAGCAGGCACTGAATAAATTCTACTCAGTAATTACTACTTCGTACTCAGTACTAATCCGCGCGCAGCGCCGTTATCGGGTCGAGCTTTGCAGCGCGATTCGCCGGATATAATCCAAAAAATACGCCCACCAGTGTAGACACTGTTATCGCAATGACAGGCGCCCAGAGCGGAACCGCCACAGGCACGGGCGCGTATCTGCCGACGATTGTCATAAGCGTGACGGCCAACAGCAATCCGATTACTCCGCCCAGACCCGATAGCATGGCCGACTCGATCAGGAATTGAACGAGTATGTCTCGACGGGTCGCGCCAAGCGATTTCCGTATGCCTATCTCGCGCGTTCGCTCGGTCACGGTCGCAAGCATGATGTTCATGATAACGATGCCGCCGATGACGAGCGATATGCCGACAACCGGAAAAGCCACTGCCGCGACTGTGCCCGTTATTGTTCCGAACAATTGCTCTGTCACTTCGTCTGTGGCAATTGAGAAATCGTCCGGCTGGTTGTAATCGAGCTTGTGGCGAGTTCTCATGACCACGCGCACCTGATCCTGCACCTTTTCAGACGTTATTCCATCGCGCGCGCGGACGATGAGCCGGAAAGTCGGGGAACTGCGTTTGCCGAACGATTTGAAGAAAGTCATCAGCGGCAAATGCACAAAATTGTCCTGCGATTGACCTAAGACGGAGCCGAGCTTTTTTGCCACGCCGATGACTGTATAAAGGTCGCGCCCGATCTTCACTTCTTTGCCAAGCGGGTCTGTGTCCGGGAAGAGTCCTTCGGCGACTTCCGAGCCGAGAAAGACTATATCCCTGCGGTTCTGATCGTCGAAATCACTGATGTAGCGGCCCTGCGCCACTTCGACGCTCGTCAGCAAAATAGTGTTCGGCGTAACACCCTGCACGCCTACGCTTTCAAGGGTTACGTTGCCGCGTTTGATAAGCTGCGAGCCGCCGTCCTGCGCGCCGACCTGTTCGGCGAGTGTGACTTGTTCGCGCAGCGCGGCCAGATCGTCAACCGTCAGATCGGGATTTTTGCGAAAGGCTTCGAGGAACTTTTGAAAATCTCCGAAGCTTGTGACGCTTGCTTTCTGAACGGTGAAGACGCCACTTCCCAGAGTTGCGATCTTTTCTTTGATATAGACGTTCGCGCCTTCGATTACAGTAGCGACAGCCGTTACGACAGCAACGCCGATTATGACGCCAAGCAATGTGAGAAACGATCTCAGCTTGTGCGCCATGATTGAAGCCATAGCGATTTTTGCTGCTTCAAAGTACTTGTACATAGAAATTCGGTCGAACTGCCTGTGCTGATTCAGGATTATAGCAAAAATCAGAGGCCAATAGTTAGAGGTCAGGGGCTGGTAACTTGAAATCTCAAATTACCAGCCCCTGACCTCTGACCTCTGGCCTTTAATCTCTAACTACTGTCTTCGCTCGTCTCTGTTGATGCGACCATCGAGGATGTGAAGCGAGCGATGAGCGTGTTCGGCTATGTCGTGTTCGTGCGTG
>DATEKX010000364.1:0-3466 GCA_035277165.1 Blastocatellia bacterium
AATCGCGCGCGCGCGCGGAAGGTTTGCGTTATGTACATTCGGGCGACGAGCCATTGTTGATCGCAGGAGTCGCAACCGAAGCGCTTGAGATGCTGGAAGACGAGCCGGAACTTGCGGCGATCTTCGTTCCGGTTGGCGGCGGAAGCGGAGCCGCAGGCGTATGCATAGCTGCTCACGCGATCAACCCTTCGATACGCGTCATAGGCGTGCAGGCTGAAAGCTCGCCTGCGGCTTATGAATCGTGGCGGCAGAAGCGATTGGTGGAATCGCCAAACCGGACTTTCGCCGAAGGGCTTGCGACGGGCTCGGCGTTTTCGCTGCCTCAGTCAATACTCTGGGAGCATCTCAAAGAATTCGTGCTGGTCGCGGAAGAAGAGATAATGCGAGCGATGGTTTTGATGATCGAGCGAGCGCATACGCTGGCCGAAGGCGCAGGAGCCGCGCCGCTTGCTGCGCTCTACCGAATGCGCGAGCAGTTTCGAGGAAAGAAAGTCGGCTTTGTATGTTCCGGCGGCAACACATCGCTCGAACATTTGAAACAGGCTCTAAGCTGTGCGCGATCGGAAAATTTATAAAGACTCCGATCAGTCATATCTAAGAGACGGTTATAGCAGTCCCGTCAGGGACGACCTGTCTATAGTGACAGTATCCGTAATATTTGCTGTAGCTCCGTAGGAGCGACCTATTAATCAAGTAGGTCGCTCCTACGGAGCTACGAAATCATTTTGCATTCCACTGCTATAGACAGGTCGCTCCTACGGAGCTTCATTCTGAAACTGTTCCTGAGTTGCGAATGTTGCATTACGTCGCGCTCGAATTTCGTCTATTCATGTTGGGCGACTAGTAAGCATTGACTTCTTTGTCAAAGCTCAGTGCCTCACCCACTCTACAGGCCCAACTGAAGCAGTCGAACGCACAAACTCGAAGGAGCGAAAACATGATCATAATAAGTTCAAGAAAAAATTTTTGGGAGCCAACCGCTTTTTCTAACAAAGAGGCTATCAGAAATATTAATCTCAGCAATGCGTCGGATCAGGGCACGGATATGAGCAGCGAAGATTTTAAAACTGCCATCACAGGCAAGAAGTTACTTCTTTTGATTCACGGATATAACAACAAAGAAAGCGCGATCAGAAGCTCTTACGACAAAATCGAAACCATGATGACTACGCACGGCCTTCTCGGCCCCGGCACGCCGTATGACATGCTCGTCGGGTATGCCTGGCCCGGAGGCGACCTCGCGCTCTCGTACGCATTTGCGAAGAAGCGAGCCGAAAAGGCTGCGCCTCGCGTACAAACGATGCTTCTGTCAATCGCGTCCAACGCCAGCGCCCTCGATGTCAATACGCACAGCCTCGGCGCGCGCGTAGCCCTGCAAGCCCTCAAAGGCGTGCCCGGCAAACCGATACGCGGGCTGTACCTTCTGGCCCCAGCCGTAGACGACGAGTCGATTGAAAACGGCGAGAAGTTCTACAGTTCAACGCAAGCCTGCCAGAAAGATTATGTGTTTCATTCAAAGTTCGACCCGGTCTTGAGGGATTGGTTTGTGCTGGGCGATTTCGATCAGGCGCTGGGGGCGAATGGCCCCGAAGACCCTGCGTCAATCATCAATCATTCGGCGAACGTCAAAATCGTCAATTGCAAAAACGTCATCAAAAGTCACAGCGGATACAAAGATGAGCCGAAAGTTTATCAATACCTTCTGAACGAATTCACAGGCACTCCCGTCGGGCAGTTCTACACTTTGCCGCTATAGCTCTCATGCTTGGGAAGCGGTCGAGTGTAGCAAGCTTCTAACAACGGCCTCTCAAAGAGGCTCCGTTCCATTAACGAGAGGCAAGACGGCCTCGCGCTGAAAGGATAAATCACAATGGCTGATTCAATCTTCTCTCGAACTTTTGGGCGTTTGACCAATCTTATAACCGGGAGCACTCCCTGGTACAAACTGCCGACCTTTCTGGGAATCCCGAAGCTGTTTCGGATACGCGAAAAACTGCGAAAGGATAACCTGCACGACACTGGCAAGATTGCGTCAATACCGACTCCTCCTTTGGGTAAACCCGACGAGCGCCAGCGCATGTCGCGCACGGTGAACGGAACCTACAACGATCTCAAAGACCCGAAGATGGGCTGCGCCGGGGCGCGATTCGGTCGCAATGTGCCGCTCGATCATATCACTCCCGAAGAAGGGCCTGCGCTTGTCACCCCAAGCCCGCGAACGGTCAGCATCGAGTTGATGACTCGCAATCAGTTTCAGCCTGCCACTATACTCAACCTGCTTGCCGCCTCGTGGATTCAGTTCATGATTCACGACTGGATCAGCCACGGAAACAACGAGAAAGAAAATCCCATCGAAGTGCCTCTCAGAGACGGCGATGACTGGCCCGAAAGCGAGCGGCCTATGCTTGTTCGGCGAACTCGCCGCGACCCGACGCGCCCGCCCAGCGACACTGACAAGCGACCGACCTTCGTCAACACAGAAACACACTGGTGGGACGGGTCGCAGCTTTACGGCTGCGATCAGGCGACGCTCAATCAGGTGCGGTCAGGAGAAAACGGCAAGCTGCGCATAGGCGTTGATGGTCTGTTGCCGATTGATCCGCACACGGGGATTGAAATATCGGGCGTGACGGGCAACTGGTGGATCGGATTGAGCATGCTGCATACGCTCTTTACGCTCGAACATAACGCCATCTGTGATCGCCTGCGCGCCGAGTACAAAACGTGGTCGGATGAAGAGCTTTTTAATCATGCTCGCCTCGTGAACGCCGCGCTGATGGCAAAAATTCACACAGTTGAATGGACAACGGCAATAGTCCCTCACCCTACGGCTCAAGTTGCATTAAACGGCAACTGGTTGACGATACGAAGGTCGGATCAGGATCACACGGGCGCTCCTTATTGCCTGACCGAAGAATTCGTCTCCGTCTACCGAATGCACCCGCTGATGCCCGACGATTATGTTTTTCGCTCGCACTCGACCGGCAACGTGCTTCAAGAACGAACCTTGTCGCAAATCGTGGGCAACCAGTCGCGAGAGATAATGAAAGAGGTCTCTATAACCGACCTTTTCTATTCGTTCGGCGTTTCGCATCCGGGCGCGGTCAAGCTGCATAACTTCCCGCGCTTTTTCCAGCGCCTTGAACGCCCCGACAGCCCGCTCATAGACCTTGCCGCTGTAGATGTGCTCAGAGACCGCGAGCGCGGCGTGCCTCGTTATAACGAGTTTCTCAAGCTGATTGACAAGCCGCCAGCAGAGAAGTTCGAAGACATAACTTCAAACAAAGAATGGGCCGAAGAACTCAGGCGCGTTTACGGCAACGATATAAATCGAGTTGACCTGATGACAGGGCTTTATGCGGAAGACCTGCCCGACGGATTTGGATTCAGCGAAACGGCGTTTCGCATATTCGTTTTAATGGCGACCCGGCGATTGCAAAGCGACCGCTTCTTCACGACTGATTAC
>DATEKX010000365.1:0-6934 GCA_035277165.1 Blastocatellia bacterium
TTTGGCACATAATCGCGAGTCTCTTTTGGCAAAAGCTGCTTGTCATAGAGTTCCCAGAAATTCGCGCGGCCATTTTTGACAATGGCATCCATCACGCGCGGCTCGCCCGAATTGTAAGCGGCCATCGCAAGCGCCCAATCGCCGAATATAGTGTGAAGGTCGCTTAAGTAAGCAGCCGCGACGCGCGTTTGTTTCATCGGGTCTGCTCTTTCGTCGTCTCCGCTTGCGACTCTAAGCCCGTATTCGGTCGCGGTCTTTGGAATGAACTGCCATATCCCGCCTGCGGCTGCGGGCGACACCGCTTTGGGATTCCAGACGCTTTCGACGAGCGCGAGCCATACTAAATCTTCGGGCACTCCTGCGCGTCGAAACTCTGCGCGCGCCATTGCCAGATAAGAATTGCTGCGCTCGATGCCTATGGTCATCGTTCTGCGGCCACCTTGCGTTGCCGTGTAGTAATTCACCCACCGCTCAATCGCAGCATTCATGTTGTAAGCCATGTCGCCTACGGTCAATTGCATCTGCGCGACATTAGAAGGCGAAACATATCCGTCAGGAACAGGCAACGAAGGCGCTGGAGCGGTGACAATCGCGGCTTGCGCCATCTCTTTTAATCCGTCGGGCGGAGGCGGAATTTGAGCATCCACTGATGCAGACGATATATCGGATTTTGAATCCGAAGGCGGATTGATTTTTCGCTTCGCCTTGACGACGCGAACGCCTGAGCCTTTCTCAGGCTTGACGGCTTCGCCGTTCACGCGCTTCGCAACGCGGCTGTAATAATCGGCCAGGTCTGCATCTGTAGCCGCAGCGTCTGCCAGTATGTTTATAGCTTTATCGAAATCACTGCGCTTGCGGCTGAGTCCGCGCGGCGCAACATGCTCAACCACTTCATCGTCAATCGTCGCTGTCATTTGAAGCGGCGAGCTTTTATGGAAAGACGAAAATAACAGCGTTGCTGCTCCCATCACAGCAGTTGTGATAATTGTAGAGATCAGCTTTTTTACGATCAGTTTCTTTGAGGACACATCATCCGAACTTGAGGACAAAATACGATTTAGCTTCATTGACACTCCCATTCTGTAATGCCGGGCACGCCGGGTCAGTCAATCATTTCAGCTATTTAATTTATTGGGATTTCGGGATATGAACTGCGTTTCCCTGAGACTCAATTCTTTTAAGAAACTGCAAGCCTGCACCCTTACCCTTGTTCGTCATTTCGGCAACCTGCGAGGTTACATACTAATATTATCAATAAGGATTTTCGCCGTCGAGATGTGTCAATTCATTGCAATAGAATCGCAAGATGGGAGTTAGATGGGTTGAGTAAATGAGCCGATTTCTGTAATAGTTTCAGACGATGTTTGGAATATTGAAATCAGGAATCAAGCTCGGCCTCGGCTGTTTTGTGACCATAGTGCTTTTGGTCGCGCTCGTTGCCGGAGCCATCTATTATTACTGGATAAGAAAGCCCGCGCCACGCCCGCGAAACAGCAATCGCCGCGCAGCCGTCTTGAAAACGAGCGAAGTTTCAGCCGATTCTTTTTTCAAAATGGCAACGACCTCTTCAGAAACGACCAGATAATGTTTCCGACCGATTTTTGAAAAATCGCCTGCCCGTAGTGCTCAACAGGCAGGCGATTCGGGAATCGAGAAAACGGAATTTATTATTTTATCTTTTTAGCATTAGCAGATCGCGAGCCTTGCGATAACAATAACCCGATAACCTTTCCGGCAGAGTCTTTCTCAAATGAGATATTCGCCTTCACCTGAGGAATCGTAAACTGTGTATCCGACACAGCTTCGACTTCAAGTTTGCCTTGTCCGGTCATCTGACCGAATAATTTATCGCCCTCTCTGGAAATTGTTAGAATCAAAGCCGGAGTGACTTGGTATTCGCCGACATACGCATCGAAGCCCGAAGCATCAACCTTTGATTCTTTGCCTTCAAGCCGTCTTACGATCTGCAAAGCGTTTGCATTCGTCGGGTCAAGCTCGACCGCTTTTTTGTAATTCGCGAGTGCCAGATCTTTTTGATCGTCTGCAAGATACGTTTCGCCGAGACTGTCATAAGGATTTCCCGACTTTGGAAACATTTCAACGTTGAGCTTGAAAATCTCAATCGCGTCTTTCGTGCGTTTCATGCCTAAAAGCTGATAACCGAGCGTATTGAGTTCGGTTTCCGAGAAATCAAACGTCGGAGAATTTGCTGCTTTCAGCTTCCGATATTCGGCGACGGCTGATGCGACATCTTTTTCAACCGCTATTTTGTAAAGCGTTTCGGCAATCGATTTTTTCGGCGGCTCAACCGGCTGCCCGTTGAGGATACTGATGATTGAATTCGTAATGTTTCCATGAAAACGCCCTAACCCAACATTATCGAGTAGAATTACCGTCTGCTGTTTATCAACCAATCTTGTCAGAAGCGAGTTAAAGCCGTTGATGCCGCCGCCGTGCTGAATGACTTTAGTTTTCTGGTCAGTTTTTCCAATCGGTCGGTCGGCAATGACCAATCCGTAACCATAATTAGAAAGTCCGGGCGTAAACATCAGTTTTTTGCTTTCGGCGGAAATTATCTTGTTTTCATAAAGCGACTGCTCCCATTTGTAGAGGTCTTCGACAGTCGAATAAATCGAACCGGCGGCGTAGGGCAGCGACATATCGAGATAAGCGGCGTTGACGTAGCCAGCGGGAGTTTTTTCGTAACCGCTGGCGCGCTTTTGGAGAATCGACGCGTGATGGTCGTAACCAGTGTTCATCATTCCGAGCGGCTCTAAAATACGCTCTTTCAAAACCGTCTCATAAGATTTTCCGGTTACTTTTTCGATTATCGCGCCGAGCAGAAAATAACCGGAATTGTTGTAACTGTATTTTGAACCCGGCTCGAATTCAAGGTCGCCGCTGGCAAATTTTTTGACGAAATCCGTAACGCTATAAGGATTGCGGCTCACCTCGGCGAAAAAGTTCGGGCGACCCGTATAACTCGGAATACCCGAAGTGTGATTGAGAAGCTGGTGGATGGTGATTTTGCCGCCCGTGTCTTTGCGATAATCGGGAAGATAATCGCTGAGCTTGCCGTCGAGCTTGATTTTGCCTTCTTCGACAAGCTGCAAAATGAGCGTCGCTGTAAACTGTTTGGTCACCGAACCGATGCGAAATTTCGTGTCCGGCTGGTTCGGAATCGCCCATTCCATATTCGCCATTCCAAAACCTTTCTCGTAAATTATTTTGCCCTTTTCAGCGACTAGAATTGAGCCGTTAAATTGCCCGTAGTCGTAATACTGCTTCATCAACCCGTCAATTTTCTGCACATTTTGCTGTGCGAATGCGGTTGTTGCGGTTATGAACGCAAGGATAAATAAAGCAAATAGTTTTGCGGTTTTCATTGTAGTTTTCTCCGATGAAATTAGTTGTGATCTCGCAGAATTCCCAACTGAGTTGAAATACAAACTCAGAATTTCCCAAATGTTCGACCAAGTCGGTATTACTCAGCCAGCCGCATTTTTGTTCCGTAAAATATATAAACTCAAAAGAGCCTTGAGGATAAGAATTATTTAACTCGTGTGCGTTGTGTAGGGCAGGCGAATCAAGCAGAAGAAAAAAGCTGCGAAATGACGGTCTAACATTGCGGGGCAGGCTTTTATTGCCTGCCCCGTGTGCTTGTAGCTATTACGTCTCATCTCGGTCTATCCACTTTTTCAGGTGCGGCGCTTCATATGTTGAAATCTTCTCTAACAGACCATCCACCTCTGAATCGGTTAGCACGACGGAGCGATACTCAGTGCGTATAAACCCTTCAGCTACGGCATGATTTAAGAACGACAGTAGCCCGTCATAGTACCCTTCTACATTGAGAAGTCCGCAAGGCTTTCGATGTAGCCCAAGCTGAACCCACGTCACTATCTCGCAAAACTCTTCCAGCGTACCGAAGCCTCCAGGCATGGCAATGAAGCCATCAGCGAGTTCTGCCATTAACGCTTTGCGCTCATGCATTGAGCCGACAACACGTAAATCTGCCAGCCTCGTATGCGCGACTTCTCTTATAACCACCGACTCAGGTATTACGCCTATGACCTCGCCGCCCTGTGCAAGCACGGTATCGGCTAGTGCGCCCATTAGCCCGACGTTCGAGCCGCCGTACACAAGACCAATACCGCGCCGCACGAGCGATGTGCCTAATGCCCGCGCGGCTTGAATATAGGACGGGCGAGCGCCGTTACTCGACCCGCAATAGACGCAAATTCTTTTCATACGCGCCTCGACTAATGGCTTCCATCACTGCTGCGCATCCGCCCGACGCGACATCAAGCAGGTTTAACGTTTTGGTTTTCGTGCCTTCGACGCAGCCTTTGGCTTTCCCTTTTTAGCTTTTGTTGCTTTGACGAATTGCACCTCCGATGGATCGACGGATGGAGATGCGCTTGGCGCAGTTGCGCCGCGAGGGGCGATGTGCATTTCGGTGCTTAAATCTTCGCGGTATCCGCCGTCTACCCACACTATTCGATTAGACGGCAGGCGGCGTTTCTTTACAAGGTAGTTCTTAGCGCGCAAGGCGCGGGTTTTGGCTATACCTTTGACAGCGCGGCGGCCTGCATAAACTATTAAGTAACCGACCGCATTCGGGTCGCTCTTCAACTCGATAGCGAAATTATCGAGTCTCGGCTTCTCAGATTCAAAGGCAATGTCTCCGTACTCATCAACCTTTCGTGCAGAATCACCTGCCTGAGATGCAGCAACCATGTTTTCAGCAAGGACAGCGATTATTAACAACAAAAGGACTTTTCTGGCGTTTTTCATTTTCACACTCCGAATTAAAATATAGTTTAGGGTTTCTTAGGCTAACCTGTGCGCAGACTTTTCGCAAAGAAATGTTTGATGTGTGTTCAGTCACACTTCTTTATGCTGATCAATTGCATCGCTTTCGCGGCCCGCCTTCCCCTGTGTCCAGGTCCGTGTAGCCGTCAAGACAAAGGGCGACTCGGCGCACGCCCGGAAATTGCTTGAGAGTTTTTTCTATCGCCTCCCTGAACCTGCTGGGAGCCATATCGCCGGGCCAGCGTAACCAGTCCTTGCGCGTTGTGCGGAGGCTGATGTGCGCAGTCCCTTTTGTAATCACGAGTCTTTTTATGGCTAGATTTTCTGTGTAGGGCGCGTATAAGCCTTTGCTTATTTCTTCTGCCGTCGGCCCTGCAATCAGCGCCTTCATTGCGCCAAGAGCGGGCGAGCGGCTGTCAACCATTCGCGTGACTGGCTTGACGCAAAAAGGATTATCGTTGCCACACTCGGCTTCTTTGTAAGAGCCTAGATAAATACGAACCTCTTTTTTAGCGGGCCGAGCCGCTACATCAAAGACTGCGATGTTTAACAAGATGGCACAACCGAGCAGTGCAATAGCATTTTTCATAAGTCTGAATATACGCGCAGATCAGTTCGATTTCAAAAAGAGATGCTATAGCTCGCGCCCGGATTCTTGCCTTGCGCGAGCAGGAACGTGAAGACGTGGCGACTTCCAAGGGCATAAGTGAAAGTCGGATGAACCTTCACGCCATCAAAAATAACAAGCGACGAGAAGTTGTTTGTCCAATTGACGGTCAATCCTGCGAGCGGCAGGAAACGATCTTCGTGCGAACTATAAGCAACGCCGACGTATGATGCGATGGGCAGGTTTACTATCTGTGAAAGATTTTTGCTGACGGTCGCATAAAGCGATCTGCCGCTCGGAGTGCCTATGCGATCTGAGCTTGTGCCGAATATAAGCGATGGCCTGCGCTCTGTTTCAGTCATAGCGACGAAGTTGGCTAATAGCCCGACATCATCGGCTCGCGGGTTATATTCAACGCCTATTGAAAATCGCGGGTGCAAGCGATATGTCAATGTCGTGCGCAGGCTCGCTCGCGGTATCTGATTGCTCAAGGCCCTTACCGAGAGCGTCCATTTATGCGCTTCGTTGTTTTCAGCCCCGCTCACGGCGCGGCCCTCTCCCGGTCAGAGCGGTCAACTAGGCACGCTTGACGCCTTGCTCGGTTTTTCGGTCACTGCTGCAATTTTTCCTTTCGCCTCTTTTTCGGCAGCCGCAAGCAAGCTCTCCAGTTGTTTCTTCAGCTCCGCGAATTTAATTATGCCCTTATAGGCGGCAACAATTTTGCCGTCGCGCCCGATGACTATTGTTCCCGGCAAGGCTGTCGAAAGCCCTAACCGGATCATGTCTTCGGCGCTCGCGCCCAGCCACACGGGAAAGTTGAGTTTCGTATCCTTTATAAACTGTAAGACTTTCTGCTTGTCTTCATCCTTGTCAGCCGCCGCGCCGATCACCTGCACTCCGAGCGCGGCATATTGATTTTGAATGGCCGCCAGATCGGGCATCTCTTTGCGACATGGGACGCAGTACGTAGCCCAGAAATTCAGCACGACGATGCGCCCTCGATATGCGCTCAATCGTTGTTCAACTCCGAACAGGTCTTTTAATGCGAGTTCTGCGTCTGTGCCTATGGCATTAATCTCCGGCTCGGATTCCGCAATTGCGGGCGCAAGAATATTGAGCGCGTCCACCTTAACATAAGTTTT
This sequence comes from Blastocatellia bacterium, assembly GCA_035277165.1. Classification (GTDB taxonomy): domain Bacteria; phylum Acidobacteriota; class Blastocatellia; order UBA7656; family UBA7656; genus DATEKX01. The sequence goes on from DATEKX010000365.1 coordinate 6,565, forward strand.
ATTTTTCTTTGTGCCTGTTGTGCCCGTTACCTCTACGCGCTTGCCGATGTAGGAAAGCCAGTTCTTCCCCTCGCGTTTATACTTTCCCAGTTGAAGCTCGTAGAACATGAACCCGCCGTCATTAGTTGCGACCGCAAGCAATGACGGATCGCCGTTCGCAATACATTGCGCTGATTTTTCAAGATCAGCGCGAGTGCCGAAGGGCGTAGTTTTTCGATCTGCTTTCACCCAGCAATCTTCGCAGCATATGATCTGGCCTTCGAGCTTGACTGCGGTCTGCGCAGGGGCGGCTGCGCACACAATTAAGAGGAGCGTAAGAGTCAATAAAATTTTTTTCATGTAAAAATCACTCAAATCCGTTTCACCGCAG
>DATEKX010000366.1:0-6036 GCA_035277165.1 Blastocatellia bacterium
TAAAGGCACGATGTCGGGTCGCACTTACGGCTGGCTCCCCGGCGAACAGAATGATGCGATTCAACAGATATATCAGGCCGTAATGAACGACACGGAGGCGGATACCTCTTATCGCAATCAATTCAAGAAAGCTTATGGAGTTGATCTTGAAAAGCAAAATAAGGAAGAGGTTATCAACCTGATAGCCCGCGCCGTTTCTGATTATTTAAGAACGCTCAAATCAACACGGACTTCGCCTTACGATAAATTCGTTCAGATGAACGGGCTCGAAATCGGCCCGGCGCAAAACGAGTCGGCTGCGGATTTCGCCAAACGAATGCTTGCGCGCCTGTCAGATTTGGAAACGAAGCGACAGCTCAAGACCACCAAAGATTTTGGCGTGACGGCTGTTGAAGGGATGAAAATTTTCTTTCGCACCGAAGGCGCGGGCACAGTCGGCAATTGCGTTTCGTGTCATAAGCCTCCGTTATTCACAGATTCTTCGTTTCACAACATGGGCGTGTCTCAAAGCGAATACGACCGTATTCACGGAGAAGGAAGTTTTGCCGCTTTGACAATTCCAAACGCGGCGGAAGCCAGTCGCCCCTCGGCGAAGTTCAGAGAAACTCCTTCGTCGGGCAAGCCCGGCTATGTGGATTTAGGCTTTTGGAATTTTGTTGACGTTGCCGATTCCCCGCTGCGTCGCGCAGCAGAAAGCAAAGAACAGTTTCTTGAGCGAATGACGGCAACTTTCAAAACGCCGACGTTGCGCAACCTGACTTATTCGCAACCCTATATGCATAACGGCGCGTTTCATTCGCTCGACAGCGTGTTGAATGAACTGATGCGGTTGAGCGATCTGGCCCGCGCGGGTCGCGTCCGGCAAGCTGACGAAGGGCTGGCCGCGATAAAGATCAGCTTGTCGGACACGCGCCCGCTGATTGTCTTTTTGAACGCACTCAACGAAGACTTACAGTAGACATAGAAATTATAGCGAGGAACGCATGAGCTTAATTCGTCTTATCAGGCAGAGCGAACCAGAAGTTAATCTGAAGCAGGTTTATGATGCCATCGTCATCGGGTCAGGCGCAGCGGGCGGAATGGCTGCGCATGTTCTGACTTCGCATGGAATGAAAGTGCTGATGCTCGAAGCGGGCAAGAAATTGAACATCGAAAAAGAGCTTAAATCTATGGAGTGGCCTTACAATCATCCGAGAAGGGGCGATATGCCGCCCGGCTCTCACGCGCTCAGTCTCAACGAATACAACGTCCGCCAGCCGCCTTACGCCAAAGACGCCAAGTACAACCACGTCTACTCATACGTGCAGGGGTGGAGCGGGCCGGATTACAGCAAGAACATAGTCGTTGACGAGCGCGACCACCCATACACGGGGACGAATTATGCATGGGTTCGAGCGCGAGTCCTGGGCGGCAAGACGAACATCTGGGGGCGGCTCGCGTTGCGGCTGTCGGATTACGATTTCAAAGCGAAGACGCATGACAGCTACGGCGAAGACTGGCCGATCTCTTATAAAGACATCGCGCCTTACTACGACAAGGTTGATCTTTATCTCGGCATCTCAGGCCAGAAAGAGAATCTGCCGCACCTGCCCGACAGCATTTTTCAGCGACCCGTCAAGCTGACTTTTGCGGAAGTAAAGCTGCGGCAAGGCGTGAAAAAAATGAATCGCATGCTGACGCCTTATCGCGCGGGCGTGACGACCGACGGGCTGAAGCATAACAAATATCGCAGCAAGTGTTTCGGGCGAGGCGCGTGCTCGCGGCGCGCGGGAGGCTGCGATATTCACGCCGCGTTTGATTCGCCAACCGGATTGATTTATCCCGCGATGGAAACGGGCAAACTCACTTTGCGCACGAACTCAATCGCGCGCGAAGTGCTGGTTGATAAAAAGACGGGCAAGGCCGAAGGCGTCGCTTTTATAGATTCCGAGACGGGCAAGACTTACGAAGCGAAAGCGAAGGTCGTAGTCATCGCAGCTTCGACGCTAGAATCGGCGCGGCTTATGTTGCTGTCGAAATCAGACGCTCACCCGAACGGCATCGGCAATTCCAGCGGCCACGTCGGGCATAATTTCTGCGAGCATGTCATGGGGCCGGGCGTGTACGGGCTCGTCAAAGACCTTGTGGGCAAACCGCGCACGAATGACGATGGCAGACCGGGGAGCTTTTACATTCCGCGCTTTCGCAATCTTTCAGAGCGCCATCCGAATTTCATTCGCGGCTACGGGTTCGAGGGCGGCAGCGGGACTTCGATGTTTCCGGGCAATGCGATGGACACGCCGGGCTTCGGCTCTGCCTACAAGAAGCAGGTTCGCGATTACGCAGGCGCGTTCATTGGAATGGGGGGGTTCGGAGAAGTGCTTCCGCGCTACGAAAACTTCATGGACCTTGACCCGGAAGTGAAAGACAAGTGGGGCGTGCCCGCTCTGCGGTTTCATTATAAGTTCGGCGACAATGAAAAGAAGATGGCCGAAGATATGGCCGACACTGCGCGCGAAATGTTCGAGGCATCGGGCATCGAAATAATCGGAGTTGATCGCCAGGTATTGACCGAAGGCTGGTCTATTCACGAGCTTGGCACTGCTCGCATGGGCACTGACCCGAAAACGTCCGTGCTGAATCAGTTTCAACAATCGCACGACATCAAGAACCTCTTTGTGGTTGACGGCAGCAGTCATGTGAGCGCGTCTTGTCAGAATCCCACCTGGACAATAATGGCGCTGTGCTGGCGCTCGTGCGATTATCTCGCCGATCAATTCAAGAAAGGAAACCTGTGATGGCAGACAAAATCATTGAAACCGAGCAGAACAGAGATGAAACCGAATTGACCAGACGCGAGATAATAAAGCTCGCGGCGGGCGCTGTCGTTGCTGCTCCGATTGTCGGGCTGGCTAAAGCGCAGGCCGGAATCGTTGATGCGGCTTCAGCTTCACAGAATAAAGCCCCGCTCTTTTTCACGCCAAAAGAGTTTGCGCTTGCCGACGAGTTGACCGAACTGATTATTCCAACCGACGACCATTCGCCCGGCGCTCGCGCCGCCGAGGTGACTGCTTACATAGACAAGCGACTGGCCGAATCGTTTGAAGAAGAACCGAAGAAATCCTGGCGCGAAGGATTGAAGCTGATTGACTCGCTTTCTCAGGAATCTTTTGGCCGCGCCTTCCTTGAAGCCACACCTGAACAGCGTATAGAACTGCTCAAGCGCATCTCCAAAAATGAGCGCGATCCGAAGCAGCCAGAAGAAATTTTTTTTAAAGAATTGAAAAATAGTACCGTTCGCGCTTATTATACATCCAAGATAGGCATTCATGCCGAAATGCAGTACAAAGGCAATGTCTCTTTGAAAGAGTTCGTTGGCTTCGATGCAAATTGATGTGAAGTATATCTGAGGCGGTTTTTCCCCTGGATCACAACAGGCTCCGCTCGTTCCAGTACGGCCCCTAGCGTTTAGTTTCCCCCCGCAAGATAGCAGCTTGCGATCTAAGGAGAAAACTAGCCATGCTACGTGGCCTATTGCAAACTCGCGCCTTTTACCAACCTACCCGCTTACTAATAATTTTAACGGTTATTTTTATTACGCTGATTGTTCCTAACATTCAGCGTGCCGATAACAGACCCGACTCAAAGACTGCGCCGGGTGGTCAAGACCAGCCGTTTTCTCCTCAGGCATCAACTGGAACGACTTCTCTGTTTACAGTACAGGGCAACGACTCCGGTACGACCAGCGGCGATTACGTAACCGAAGACGGCGCGCTCAATACTTTTCACAGGTACTTCATCGAAGTGCCGCCCGGACTTGGTCGGCTCACCGTTGAAATATTCGACGCCGACGTAGGAGACGGCGGCGCTAACGAAGACACAGCAGGCCGGGATAGAGACAGAGACGGGTATGACACCACGGCGACCTATACGCTCATAGATCCCGGCGGCACAACGCGCGCCACGCTTACGGGCGATGACAACGGCCCTAACAACTCCGATAATGCCTGGGTTACTTTGCTCACCGGGACTAACGCCACCTCAACGGCTGCGGGCCACTGGGAATTGCGCGTTTCCATGGGAAACGGAGATGACATCAACGCATTCGGCATACGCGCGCACGATGGCACGTCGGGCTCAGGCGGAACTGAACTGCCCATCTATGTTGATTCGATGCTTGGAATCGGCTCGAACCCGCCAAACTCAGGCACGATGTCGCGCAGTTATACGTTTTATCCGTACATCACTTCGGGATGTAACTGCGCAAAGAACGATTTCGATTATGACAGTGACGAGGGCAACACAGGTTCGATGAGTTTCACGAGACAAGGCGGAGGGTTTACTCAGAACTACGCAAGCACTTCCCTGTCAGCCGACAATGTGTGGCGACGAGACACATTCTCAGGATGGACTACGGATCAAAATGCCGCCGGTTACGGCATCTGGACATCGAACTTTACTATCACCAGCTATGTTAATGGCAGTGGGCAGAATGGCAACTATACGACCTTTTACATGTCGAATTTTCAGGCGGCGGCCAATCCACCGACTGCTAATCCTGCCGCAAATTCATTCCGAATATACCTGCCGAACGATGCCGGAACGGCTCCCGTAAAGCCTTATCTGGAGCAATTGCTCACATACGCCAGTTTCGGCCCTAACCCGCCACAGGTGGGGCAGACAACCAGATTCAGCGTGACTGTTCGCCTAGTCAATCCAACGACGCATGCGATCACGTTTTCAGCGGCGAACCTTGTGACGGCAAACGTTCCGGGCTCAGGAGCGACCTACGCAGGCAGCGCGGCAGTTTCGCAAGGTACTATCACCGCGCAACCGACGGTCGGCAACACAGGCAATATTACATGGAATCCGGGAACTGTAGCGGCTGGGGCAACTGTGTTATTAACTTATAAAGTTAATGTAGCACCGACCTCAGCGGGGCAGCGAATTCCCGTGACGGCGACTCCGGCTTCGGGCAACGGCACGCGGGCGCAGTTCCGCGACGAGACCGGCAACACGACGCAGGCGCGAGCATTGGCCGCATTAGGCCCGCTGTGCGAACTGGCAACGACAGTGAACGTCATCACCGCAATCGAACTCGCATCCTTCACGGCCAAAGCCTATGACGGCGGAGTGTCGCTTCATTGGGAAACAGGCTTTGAAGTAGATAACCTCGGCTTCAAATTGTATCGGGACGAAGGCGGCAGGCGCGTGCCCGTGACAAAGCAGATTGTCGCAGGATCGGCTCTGGAAGCCGGTTTCGGGACGGCGCTCGGCGCGGGACGCACTTACAACTGGTGGGACGGCGATGCGGCAGGCGGCTCGTACTGGCTCGAAGAGATTGACACTCGCGGCAAGAGCATCTGGCACGGCCCTGTGACAGCGAAATATGTTGGAGGAGACGCGCCGACGATCAATCGAGCGACATTGCTGAGCGACGCAGGGCGTGTTCAATCAAACTCTATCTCAAGCGCGCAGCTTGAGCGCAAAGTTAGCATCCCCGTCCCGATGCCTCAGTCGCTATCAACTCAGGCAACCCTTGCATCAAATTCAGCTATAAAGTTGTCTGTGCAACGCGAAGGATGGTATCGCGTGACGCAGCCTGAACTTGTCGCCGCAGGGTTTGATCCGAATATCGACCCTCAACTCTTGCAGATGTTCGTAGACGGAAAACAACTGCCCATCAAAGTGAATGCAGGCAAAGGCAATCAGTTCGACTTTTCATCTTCCGTCGAGTTTTACGGGTTGGCTCTGGACTCGGCTGTCACGAATTCGCGCATCTACTGGTTAGTCGCAGGCTCGGAGCCGGGATTGCGCATTCAGCAGGCGAACAGCACAGGGCTGAATTCATCTGCGCGCAGCTTCCTCTACACGGTTGAGCGCAAAGACCGGACGCTATTTTTCTTCTCGCTCAAGAACGGAGAGAAGGAGAACTTTTTCGGCGCGACCGTTTCGACGACGCCAGTAGATCAATCGTTCACATTGCAGCATCTCGATGAATTCCCCGGCACGACTGCTATGGTCGAGGTCGCTTTGCAGGGAGCGACGTTGTTGACT
>DATEKX010000367.1:0-2393 GCA_035277165.1 Blastocatellia bacterium
GAATGCCGAAACGGCAAAGCCCGAAACGACTAAGAGCGAAACGGCTAAGAAGGTTGACCCGCTTAAAGAGAAAGAGAACCCGCTTATGATCGGCAAGCGGGACATCAACAAAGGCAATCTTGATTTTTACTCGCTCGAAAAAGAAGCGAATCTTGGCCGCCAACTCGCAGCCGAGATTGACGGCCAGGGCAAATTCATCACAGACCCGGTCGTTACCGAATACATAAACCGCATAGGCCAGAACATAGCGCTGCGGTCGGACGCCAAGACACCTTTCACGATCAAGGTGATTGACTCAGCCGACGTGAATGCGTTCGCGTTGCCGGGCGGGTTCTTATACGTCAACAGCGGGCTCGTGCTGGCAGCAGACAACGAAGCAGAGGTCATAGGAGTTATGGCGCACGAGATAGCTCACGTTGCCGCGCGTCACGGCGTCGAACAGGCATCGAAGGGCCGTCTGTTTCAATTTCTTTCGATACCGCTGATATTTGTAGCCGGGCCGCTCGGAGCCATTGCGCAAAACGCTGTGAACATTCTCGTGCCTCTGACGTTTTTGAAGTTCAGTCGCGGAGCCGAAGAAGAAGCAGACCGATTGGGGCTTCAGTATATGTGGGCAGCCGGTTACGACCCGACTTCGATGCTCAGTTTCTTCGAGAAGCTGAAATCGAAAGAGAAGAAGAAACCTGGAACGCTCGAAAAAGTATTCAGCACGCACCCGCCGACGGGCAACCGCATTGAAAAGGCGCGCGCGCTGCTGGTGCGATTTCCTGAGCGCGACGAATACATGCTCTCCACGTCAGAGTTCAACAACGTGAAAGAGCGTTTGCTTGCAATCACGAATCAGTCAAAGCTCGGCAACGGCGATAGCAGTGGCCCAACGCTCAAGCGCAAGCCGACGCTCAAACGCGGCGACTCTGATGGCAAAGATGATTCGGAAAAGGACAAACCGACGCTCAAGCGCAAGCCCGATGGCGACAATTAAATAAAAATCATTTTGCAGGCAAACAGTGCCGCTCATTATAACGAGCGGCACTGTTTTTTTTGTAATAATTGCCGCAATGATCTGCGGTTCCCGGCTCAATCCTTGACCAGTCGCGTTCGATATGATAACCATGCCTTTTTAATTTGTCCTCAATCAGGCGCATCGCTTTTAATTGCAAGCCGGATCTTTATGGTAGGCCAAGCGCTATGCAAACAGGCGATGCGAAAGCGTTTCAGCAATGTAAGGCAAGCGAGAAATTGTCTGCCTAAAGTTTAGACCGACGGGATTAGATCAAAGGAGAGTTATATGCAACGACGGCTGTATGTGCTTGCGACGGTTTTCACGCTCGTGAGCGGTTTTATGTTGGCACCGTTGACTTCAAACAAAGTTACAGCATCGGATAAACCCGATCTCAAACCTGCGCGCCTTGTGGCAAGGCAGGAGCCGCATGACATAACAATAACTTCTTGGGGGCCGACTCAAGAGATGATTGACAAGGTGAAAGAAAGCCTGCCTAAACGCCCTGCGGTGCGAGCATACCTGAAAGGCGCTCAATTCCGCCTCATCTCTTTTGAATTGCTGGATGGGGCGAAGGTCAACGGAAACATAATGCCATCCGACAGCTATCGGGCATGGTTTTTTGATTACACGAACAATCGCGCATTTATTGCGACCGGACGCTTCGACAGTGCAGAGGTGATAATCGAACCGACAGCCGTTCAACCCGAACCAAGCGAAGAAGAGTTCCAGGCAGCAGTCGAGATGTTATCGAAAGACGCGAAGGCCGGTGCAGGGCTGCGCAGCCAAAACGTTACGGCTTATCCTCCGATGCCGCCACTGGTCAACGGTTCGCTCGCGGCGGGGAAAGTTGACAGGACTATCGCGGTCGGCCTTAGGTACAAAGATGACAGCAATTCGCCCGAAATCGTCGGCGTAAACATGATTCGCCAATCCATAACCCGGTTTGCAAACAATGCGCCGCCCGCTTCCACATCTGCGATTACGGCTTGCGCCCCAAACAGCGCAAATCAATCAACGACTCCGCGCGGAACGGCAGGTTCGTTCAACGTGGTAATCAGCCGCGCGGGAACGCAGATATGGAATTTCATCGTCATCAGGCCATCGGCTTCTTCGGGCACTCGCGCATCGGGCATAGAAGTGCAAAACGTCAACTACCTGGGCAAGCGCGTGTTGACGCGCGGCCATGTTCCAATACTCAACGTACAATACGACCGCAATCTTTGCGGCCCGTATCGCGATTGGAACTATCAGGAAGACAATTTCACAGCAGTTGGAACGGATGTGGCTCCGGGCATTCGCATGTGCACGAGTCCGCCGCAGACCATACTCGAAAGCGGGACTGATTCGGGCAACTTTCGCGGCGTGGCCGTCTGGGATGATCGCGAAAGAG
>DATEKX010000368.1:0-4528 GCA_035277165.1 Blastocatellia bacterium
GTAAGCTGGCCGTTGCCGAGATGCACAAATGGGAGCCGCAAGCCACGCCGCCTCCCGAACAAGCCTTGAATGGGGTTGAAGCGGTTGTTCATCTCGTGGGCGAGCCTATTGCCGCGCGCCGCTGGACTGACGAGCAGAAGAAACGGATAAGAGATTCGCGCATAATAAGCACCAGAAACCTTGTCAACGGATTTCGCTCGATGGAGGCGAAGCCTGCTGCTTTTATCAATGGTTCAGCCATAGGCTTTTACGGTGATCGCGGAGACGAGAAGCTCTACGAGGAATCACCTGCAGGTCGTGGATTCATGAGCGAGGTGTGTCAGGCGTGGGAATCAGAATCAGCGCAAGCCAGACATCTCGGAATGCGCGTCGTCGAACTTCGCACGGGTGTTGTACTGAGCACAGAAGGCGGCGCGCTTCAAAAGATGCTCACTCCATTCAGACTCGGGTTGGGCGGGCCGATTGGAAGCGGGCGGCAATGGTTTCCGTGGATTCACATTGATGACATCGTTGGTATCTTTCGCCACACATTACTTGTGTCTTCGTTAAACGGGCCTGTCAACGGGACTGCGCCGGAACCTGTGACCAATGCTGATTTCACCAAACAGCTTGGGCGCGCATTGCACAGGCCAGCTTTTTTGCCTGTGCCTGAGTTCGGCTTGAAGGCGTTGATGGGCGAGATGTCGGAAGTGCTTCTTGGCAGTCAGCGAGTCATTCCGCAGGTCGCTCTGGAATCAAAGTACGAATTCATTTTCCCGACGCTTGCGCCCGCGCTTGAAAACCTGCTCGGCAATAAATAGATCAAAGGCAAAAGTGAACTGGAAGTTATGAAAACCTACACACTCGAACGAACGCAGGTGATTGAGCGATCTCGCAGCGAGACGTTCGCCTTCTTCAGCGATGCGTTTAATCTTGAGCGCATCACGCCGCCCTTTCTGGGCTTTCATATGTTGACTCCGCGCCCGATTCACATGCAGGAAGGGACGCTGCTGGAATACAAACTCTCTCTTTTGGGAATACCGTTTTACTGGAAGACGCTTATCGAAAAATGGACGCCTGAAACATCGTTCGTGGATGTTCAACTCAAAGGGCCGTATTCGCTATGGCGGCACACGCACACGTTTGAAGAACTAGATCAGAATCGCACGCTGATGCGTGACCATATTGAATATAGCGTTCCTTTAGGAGTCCTTGGCCGTATCGCGCACGCTCTTTTCGTTAGATACTCTCTCAAGAAAATATTCGATTATCGCGCGGCGGCGACTGCCCGGTTGCTTGCGCCGGAATCGAAGCTCGAAGACAAAGACGCGAATCAAAATTCACAGCACCGGAGGGTCGCGTCTTGACCGCGCTCGAAAAACTGCTGACCAATCCTCGCATCACTGTGCGTCGAAGCGGAACGCCCGACCCGGATGGCCGCACGGTTGTCTATTGGATGCAGCGCGCACAGCGTGGTGTAGACAACCCGGCGCTCGACGTTGCGATAGAAGCTGCGAATGAAATGCGACGCCCTGTTGCGGTCTTCTTCGGGCTTCATCCGAACTACCCGAACGCGAACCAGCGCCACTACGCTTTCCTGATCGAAGGGCTTGCCGAAACGATCAAACGGATCGAGCGGCGCGGCGCGGCCTTCATCTTCCGCCCTTTTCCTCGTCACGACCTTCTGCGTTTTTGCGATGAGGTGAAAGCGTGTCTTGTTGTGGGCGACGAAAACCCTTTGCGCGCGCCTGAATCGTGGCGACAGAGCGCGGCAGAAAAACTGCGCGTCCCGTTCTGGACCGTTGATGCAGATGCGATTGTGCCAACCGGGATTTTTGAGAAAGAAGAATACGCGGCGCGCACTTTGCGCCCGAAGATCAATCGCGTACTCGAAGTATTTATGCATCCTCCGAAGAACCCGCAAGCGCGATACCATTTCTGCGACGACGAGCGCCCTTTCAGTCAACAGCTTGATGAGAAAGAACTGCTCGGCAAACTTCCTTTCAATCGTAGCGCGCAGCCCGTCACCATATTCAAAGGCGGAACGAGCGAGGGCTTGAAACGGCTCCGAAGATTCATCAAGGACAAGCTGGCCGAGTACGACACTGCGCGTAATTTGCCGCACACTGACGCGACGAGCGCGTTGTCGGCTTATCTTCACTTTGGTCACATCAGCCCGTTGCGAGTCGCGCTTGAAATACGTAATGCAGATTCCCCCGAAGCGGCAAAGCGAGCTTATCTCGAAGAATTGATCGTGCGCCGAGAACTGGCGATTAACTTCGTCGCGCGCAATCCGAATTATGATCGCCTCGAAGGATGTCCGAACTGGGCGAAAACGACTCTTCAAAAGCACGCCCGTGACGAGCGGCCTCACCTCTACACCGAAGCGCAATTCGAATCAGCCGACACGGCAGACGCGCTCTGGAACGCCGCGCAGGCGGAGATGATTAAAACCGGTCGCATGCATGGATATTTGAGAATGTACTGGGCGAAGAAGATTCTCGAATGGACTCGCTCGCCCGAAGAGGCATTCCAGATCGCCGTGCGGCTCAATGACAAATACTTTCTCGACGGGCGCGACCCGAACGGCTACACGGGCATAGCCTGGGCAATTGGCGGAAAACACGACCGCCCGTGGGGGCCGCGCCGCCCTGTTTTCGGCACCGTTCGATATATGTCGAGCGCGGGAATGGCGCGCAAGTTCGACGTGAAAGCTTATATCGAGCGAGTAGGCAAATGCTAATTGCGCATTTTTGGAATCGAGCAAGGTGGTAACGGATATGCAAAATGTTGTTTCAGCGAACAAGGGCGATTGGATAGGTCTGGTTGTTTCCATTTTGATCTGCTTTGCAGTTGCGGGACTCGGCTCGCTTGCCACGAACCCGGAAATTCCTAACTGGTATCAAACGATCAAGAAACCCGTGTGGACTCCGCCGAACTGGCTGTTTGGCCCTGTGTGGACTGGGCTTTATCTGGCGATTGCCGTTGCTGCGTGGCTGGTATGGAAGCAGGCGGGATGGGAATCACACAGCGGCGCTTTGTGGTTGTTTGTAATTCAACTCGCATTGAATCTGGCGTGGTCATTCCTCTTCTTCAAGTTTCACAGCCCCGCGTGGGCCTTAGTGGACATAGTCTTTCTGTGGTTAGCAATACTTGCGACCGCAGTGAAATTTGCTGGCGTATCAAAAGCGGCGGCGCTGTTGCTTGTGCCTTATTTGATCTGGGTGACATATGCCGCTTCGCTCAATTTCGCAATTTGGAGAATGAACGATTGAGAGCGTGATTTGAAATAACCCGCTGCGCGGGTGTCAGCATCTAGCCCACATCCTCGGATGTGGGGATGGCGGTTCACGATGTTGCATAAGCCCGTGAGACGGGCGACAGCGGCACGATCTCTGCCGCCCGTTCTACGGGCTTATGCGCAATGACTGTGGATGGTCCCACATCCTCGGATGTGGGCTGGATGCTGTCGCCTGCTCGCGCAGGCTGTTAGCGGATCGCTCCGCCATTTCAAAATAGGCTCTGAGCTTCTAAAAGGCGCGTAGCGAAACGAGCTTGGCTACTGGCGTTGGCAAGAGCGAGGCGCGTATTACGGAATCCCCGCAATCAATTTTGCAGGATGGTTTACAGGCAGCCTTTTGATCTTTGGGCTTGTCGGGTTATTATTTTGTTCATTTCGTTCTTATTTACTTGCGTGCCGGAATGGGGAGACGGGAGATTAATCTTTAGAATTGCGTCATCTGCCCTCAGTCATTTGAATCAGAGCGGCTAAGAAGCTTCGGGCTTGATAGAAGACTAATGCCATGTCAAGTGTTAATGAAGACCGCAAGATGAAACAGACGCGCTCGACATTGCTCAGCTACGCGGTCGCAATCATAAGCGTAGCTTTGGCAACAGTGCTGCGGCTGATGCTTGCTCCGGTATTACAGGCTCAGGCTCCGTTTGTAACATACATTATCGCAGTGGCGATCATAGCGTGGTATGCCGGATTTGGACCGGCGCTTATTGCCGCTGCGCTCGGCGCAATCACAGGCGGTTACTTATTTGTCGCGGGGCCGCTGGAGGTGATGAAGTTCGTTCCTTTTCTGGTCTTGAGCGTCGTGATTTCTTTAATCAGCGAAACGATGCGAAGGACGCGAGCGCGAGCCGAAGCAAATGCGCTCGCTTTTGCCGAAAGCCGCAACTTGCTCTCGATCACGCTCGCAAGCATCGGCGATGCCGTCATTACGACGGATGAAAAAGGGCGCGTGACATTCATAAACCCTGTGGCAGAAAAACTGACCGGGTGGACTGAAATAGATGCGCGGGGCAAGGCTCTGGAAGAGGTCTTCAATATTGTTCACGATCAGACCCGCGAAAAAATCGAAAGCCCTGTGATCAAAGCGCTGAAGAGCGATGCGGGCGTAAGACTTGCCGCTAATATACAACTGATAAAAAAAGATGGGGCAGAGATACCGATAGAAGACAGCGTCGCGCCTATCAAAGATGAGCGAGGGAAGTTGATCGGCGTCGTGCTGGTCTTTTGCGACATCACAGAGCGCAAGCAGGC
>DATEKX010000369.1:0-2144 GCA_035277165.1 Blastocatellia bacterium
CTTCGGTTTCAATGCGGCCAGCCTTAAGATTTTGAGGGCCGCAAATCGCAAAGCCGTCTTCAAACTCTTCTATCTCGCCGCCGAGCGCGCGGATTCCTGCGACAACGGTTTGAACGCGGTCGCTTTCTTTGATGCGCAACTCTCTGGCTCCGCGCACTTCGATCCGCCCTTCGACCTGCGTAGCCACAATTGCGAGAATCGGAATCTCGTCAATGATGTTTGGAATTATGCTGCCTGATAAAACCGTTCCCTGCGATTCGCTTTTAAGCTGGCTGCTGGACACTTGAATGTCTGCGACAAGCTCGCGATGCACTGTGCGGAGGTTGCTTATCTGAATGCTTGCGCCAAGCTGATTTAACACGTCAAGAAATGCAGTGCGCGAAGGATTGAGATTCACATCGCGCAGTTCGAGCCGCGAATCCGGCAGCAAAGCTGCGGCAGCGATAAAGAATGCAGCCGACGAAATATCACCCGGCACTCTGTATCGAACAGCCGTCAACTCGCTTCCGCCTTCGATACTCAGATCGCCGAACGTTTCGTCAACCCTGAACTGCGCGCCGAATTCTTCCAACATCAATTCGGTGTGATTGCGCGACGGCGCGGGTTCAGTAAATGTCGTGCGGCCATCTGCAAACAACCCTGCGAACAGCACGCATGTTTTCACCTGCGCGCTTGCGACCGGGCTCGCGTAGTGGATTGCTTTGAGCGCGCCGCCTCGAATTTCAAGCGGCGTGTAGTTACCTTCTCGCGCGCGGACTTGAGCGCCCATCAAAATCAGAGGCTCGATAATCCTTCTGAGCGGGCGTCGGCCTAGACTTCGGTCGCCGTCCGTGATCGAGGTGAAACGCTGGCCCGCCAGAATTCCGCTCAACATTCTGATCGTTGATCCTGAATTCCCCGCGTTCAATTTAACCGGAGTCTCAATCGGACGGAAGCCATCGAGTCCTTCGCCGTGAATCAGAATTTCCTGCGGGTTGCGCTCGACGCGCACTCCGAGTCGCTCTACCGAATCAAGCGTCGTGTGGCAATCAACGCTCGTCGCAAAGTTGGTGATGCGCGATACGCCACCGGCTATCGAAGCCAGCATCGCGACGCGGTGAGATACGGATTTATCGCCGGGAACTGACACGATTCCATTGATATTGGCTTTGCCCTTGATTCTCATTGATCTTGACATCACAAGTTCCAGCATGTTACACAATGACGCGCCTCGTGACTACCTTGCTTGTCAGTTCGCGCGCTTGATTTAGACGAAGGTTAGATAAGAAAGGCATCCTGCTAGCCGATGACCGAGACCATCGAGCTTTCAATAGACAGCAAACTGGAGTTCGTTGACCTGATCGCTTCAGTTACCAAAAGCGTTACAGTGAAAATGGGCTTCAGCGAAGATGACGCCAGTTGGATTGAGCTTGCCGTTCACGAGGCGGTCATCAACGCTATTACTCATGGAAACAAAAATGCTGACGATAAACAGGTAGATGTTCGTTTTTTAACCGAGCAGGATGCCCTGACTGTTTATGTCAGAGACTACGGCGAAGGCTTCGACCCGGCGCAGTTGCCTGACCCGACTAATTCAGATAACTTGCTCAATCCGAGCGGGCGCGGCATCTTCTACATGCGCACTTTTATGGATGAGGTGGAGCATTCGCGCCATCCAGAAGGTGGGAGCGTCGTTCGCATGAAGAAGAATAAGTAGCAGTTCTAATAAAAATTTCGAGGACGATAAAGGAGATGTGCGATGGCTCAGCTTACTATCAAGGAACGCCAGGCGGGCGATGTAACGATACTAGATCTTTCGGGCAAAATAACCATTGGCGAAGGCAGCGTACAGCTTCGCGAGGCAGTTCGCAAATTGCTCGATGATGGCAAGAAGAAGATTCTGCTTAACCTGGGAGATGTTTCCTACGTAGACAGCTCCGGCATCGGCGAGTTGGTCAGTTCTTATACAACGACAGGCAACCAGGGCGGGCAGTTGAAGCTGTTGAACCTGACGAAGAAGATTCAAGACCTGCTGATGATTACCAAGCTTTTGACAGTGTTCCAGACTTACGACAACGAAGCAGATGCAGTTGCAAGTTTCTAGTAAACGAAACAAGGCTGATTCTCTTTCGATTTTGTCAGGGCGCACGCCTCTACGCCAGGTA
>DATEKX010000370.1:0-9946 GCA_035277165.1 Blastocatellia bacterium
ACAGGCATCGCCTTGCGAGTTCCGAACGGGCTTGTGCCTCCGACCATATATCCAGTCTGTTTTTGCGCCGTCGCCGGGTCGCACGGAGAAACGGTCTTCACTCCAATCGCGCGCGCTAGTTCTTTAGTCGAAACTTCGCGGTCGCCGTGCATCAGAACAATCAGCGGCTCGCGCTTTTCTGTCTCCATCACGAGCGTCTTGATTACTGCGTGCTCGTCCACGCCAAGCTCTTCGGCAGAGCGAGCCGTGCCGCCATGCTCTTTATAATCGTAGAGGTGCGGCTCGAATGCGATCTTCCTCTCGCGCAGCAAGCGCACGGCTGGCGTAACTGGATAATTGGTTTTCTGCATCATTTCACAATTGGTTTCCGCGTCCCGCCTATAAAGTAAAGGATTACTTGATAAAGGATGTGAGTCAAGCAAGTTATGTGTAGGGGCAGGGCTTGTCCCTGCCCGAATCGCCGACAGGCGATGAGCGGTCATGGTGTTGCGTACCATCCGGGCAGGGACAAGCCCTGCCCCTACCTTGCTAGATTAAATTGATCAAAGGCTGGAACTGGCTTCGTTGCCGAAGCTCGATGATGTGTTGTCGTTTGAATCTACCGGCGCGAGGTCGAGCGCGCGGATTACTTCTTCGATTACCTCGCGCGTTACGGACTGGCTTCCGGCGGCGTAGCCGTACAGCAATGCGTTGTCGCAGATATTATTGATCACGCGCGGTATGCCTTGCGAAACGTGCCCTATCAATTTCACCGCCGCGCTGTCGAACAGGTTCACATTCTGGGCTCCCGCTTGTTTCAATCGAAAGCGGATGTATTTGTTGATCTCGAAAACGCTCAGAGGTTTGATTGAACAACGCAATGAGATGCGCTGTTTGAGCTGGCGCAAGTTCGAGCGGTTCAGCGTTTCATGCAATTCGGGCTGGCCGCACAATATTACTTGCAAGAGCTTTTCGCTATTCGTCTCGAAATTCATCAACAGTCGAATCTCTTCCAGCAGCACGGTCGGCAGCCCGTGCGCCTCGTCAACGATCAAGACCGTTCGCAGCCCTTGCGAGTGACGCCATGCCAGAAGGCGAGCCATCGCCGAAAGCAATTCGGGCTTGGATGCTGTTTTAGGAAGCCCAAGCTCCATCTCGCCTGTCAATTGCTCGAAGAACTCCGAAGCCGTGAGGAACGGATTGAAGATGTAAACGGCGAGCACTTCTTCGCCGAACGTCTGGAGCGCGGCGCGCAAGATAGTCGTCTTGCCGCAGCCCACTTCTCCCGTTACGACGACGAGACCTTTGTTCTGCTCAACGCCATATTTTACGGTCGCCAGCACCTCAAGATGGCTTTCAGTCCTGAAGATATATCTTGGGTCAGGCGTTAAACCGAAGGGCATTTCCTTCAGCCCGTAGAACTCCAGGTACATCAACAATCCTCCTTAAGAATTAATAAGACCTGCGCCCACGCTTTCGGTCGAGCTGCTGTTAACTGCCGCGCGGAGCGCCGCTTGAAAATCGCTCGCGCGGTTGAATCGATTGTTTGGGTCTTTCTCAAGCAGTCTCATCACAACGCTCGACACAGCTTCGGGCACGTCCATCGAAATCAGATGCGGAGGCGCGGGAGCATAATTCACTTGCTTTCGCCTGACATAATCGTCGTCGTCGGAATCAAACGGCACGCGATCAGTAATCATCTCGTAAAGAATCGCTCCGAGCGAGTATAGATCACTGCGATTATCTATTTGTGCCCCTGTTGCTTGTTCCGCGCTGGCGTACACAGCCGCGAGCCTCCGCGTTCGTTCTTGATAAGCCCACTCCAATCTCGCGCCTGATTCGATGCCGAAATCTTTGACCATCACCAATCCGTTCGGCTCGATTAGAATGCTTTCGGGCTGCAACTGCAGGTGCAGCACTCCGAGCGTGTGCGCGTGATCGAGCGCGACTGCAACCTGAATTGCAATGTCAATCGCTGTTTGCAGGTCGAGCCAGCCGTTGCGGTTGAGCAACTGGCGCAGAGTGCAGACATTTTGTTTGTGCTCGACCGCGCAAAAATAAACGCCCTCAAGTTCATGCGGCTTTCCTGTTTTCGCAATACGAGGGTGCAACAGTCTGGATGCCGCAAAAGATTCGAGATAAAACAACTCTCGCTGCCTGATGTCGCGCGCGATGTGAGCAGCGATCACCTTCAGGCATCCGCCTTCGCCGCTCGCTCGTTCGCGTGCGAGATAATAACTGGCGCGCTCGTCGGCTCCAACCTGTTTCAAAATATCGAATCGGCTCGATAAGGCGTCGGCCAACTGCGCGGTGTCGAACTGAGCAGTGGCGGCTGGCATATTGCCCGCGCTTTTTTTGAAGTAGGTCATTGCAGTATTCAGTGGCGGAATCCTGCGGAGGCGGATTCAGGCTTCACCCTTGTCTAATCTCTGTTCGATCATCTCACCAGCATATGCCTTGATATTGCTTTCGATTATCTTCTATATCGAAAAGCCTCACAAGATCTATAATCACGCGCCCGTTATTCATCTTATCAGCAAGAGCGCGAAACTCGTCTTCACGTTTTCCGATGATGATGACTTCCGAAGCATCAATCACCTCGTCAAGTTCAGGGCGCATGAGATTTGAAATGTGCGGAATCTCGCGTTCGATGTACTGTTTGTTCGCGCCGAACAATCTGGCAAGTTCGACATCGCGATCATAGATTGCAAGCTTCAGCCCTTTGCCGATGAGCGTTTCGATCAACGTCACCATCGGGCTTTCGCGCAGGTCATCGGTTCCCGATTTGAAACTCAGCCCAAGCACGCCGACCGTCTTGCGACCCGTTTGAAGCACTGCATCAACTGCGCGCTCAACCTGCTGGCGATTGCTTACGAGAATCGAGTTCAGCATCGGCACTTCGACATCGAGTTCTTTAGCCTTGTAGTTGATCGCGCGCAGGTCTTTAGGCAGGCATGAGCCGCCGAACGCAAAGCCCGGTTTCAAATAGTAAGGCGAAAGGTTCAGCTTGGTGTCTTTGCAAAAAACGTCCATCACCTTATGGCTGTCAACCCCGAGCGCCTTCGAGATCGTGCCAATCTCGTTTGCGAATGTGACCTTTAGCGCGTGAAAAGCGTTGCACGCATACTTGACCATCTCGGCCTCTTTGATGCGCATAGCGATCACCGGCGCGTTGATTTCGCAGTAGAGCCGCTGCAATGGGCCGGACGTGTCTTCATCGTCAGCGCCGATCAGCGTGAACGGCGGATTGTTGAAATCGTGAATCGAAGTTCCTTCACGCAGGAACTCCGGGTTTATTGCGACGCCGAAATCGCGGCCCGCGCGTTTGCCCGAATAAACTTCGAGCGCAGGTATGACGGTCTGCTCGATAGTGCCGGGCAGCATAGTGCTTCGCATCACGACGATGTGAAAGCGATTCACCCGCGCCAACGCTTCGCCAATCTGCCTGCACACACTCTTGATGTGCGTGAGGTCGAGACTGCCGTTGTGATTGCTGGGCGTGCCTATGCATACAAGCGACACGTCTGAATTAGTGACTGCATCCGCAGCATCACCAGTAGCGCGGAGGCGATTTTCTTTGACGGCTGCTCGGATCAGTTCTTCTATGCCGGGTTCGACTATAGGGCTGCGACCGCTGTTGATGATTTCGACCTTGAGCGAATTTGTATCAACGCCTGTGACGCTATGCCCTTCATTTGCAAAACACGCAGCCGATACGCAGCCGACATAACCCAATCCGAATACGCTTAGTTTCATTTCAAATCCTTTTTCACAGTGCGCTTACTTGTGTGATTGCAGACGGAGCCGAGTCGAACGCTTCGGCAGATGTCTGAACACGAGACAGCACTTCGTAAAAACGATCAGCGATCATCATCCAATCGTATTGCGCAGCCTTGCGCGCTGCTGCCGTTTCGATTTGTTGTCTCAACTGTTCATCCGCAAGCAGTTTGACTACGGAATCGGCAAACTTTGCTGCCGTGTCTGCCAGCAATATGTCGCGCCCGTCTTCAACATCCAGTCCCTCGGCTCCGATTGATGTCGAGACAGTAGCTTTGCCCGTCGCCATCGCTTCATAAATTTTCAGTCGCGTGCCGCCGCCAATTCTGAGCGGCACAATGTTGACAGCCGCTTGCTGGTAATGTTCGACCACTGACGCAACGGTTCCCGTCACTTCAATCGAATCGTTTACCCATCGTTTGACTCTCTGGTGAGGATTGCGACCGACGATGCGAAGCCGCGCCGCAGGCACGCTTTTTTTCACAGCGGGCCAGACTTCGCGACAGAAATAATCAACACCGTCAATGTTCGCCTCCCAGTCCATCGAGCCTACAAAGATGACCAGTTTTTCGGTCGCGCTCGCAGTAGCCGATGCCCTGTATTGCTTGAGGTCTACGCCCGTAGGAACGACGCTGATGCGCGATGGGTCTGTCATCGCGCTCATCTGCTCGCGGTCGTGCTCGGATACTGCGATCACTTGATGAAATCGTTTTACGGCTGCGTGCTCGTACCTGGTCATCTTTGCCGCTTCCAGTTTGAATAGAAGTCGCTTGACGAGATTTGGCTCGTGTTGGGCCTGTCGCTGCCACAGCGCTGATTCGACGTTGTGTTGAAAGAGCACCGTTTTTGTTTCGAGCAAAGCAGGGAAGTTGAGCGAGACCGAAAGGAAATCGCACACCGCAACATCAAAGCGATTTTCGCCGAGCCATTCTTTCAACATCTGGCGAACTTCGCGCGAACTGAACTTTGTTATCGCGTAAGGCGCGCGCTGGGGAAGACGGCGCAGGTAATCAAGCCCGCGTTCAATCGTCGTCGAATCAGGCGCAGCCGTGTAGATGGTCACTGCTCTGGGAAAATGATTTTTGATCTCGCGCTCGTAACCGTAGTCGCGCCGCCCGCCGTAGTAAGAGAGCAGCGTGACTTCATTGCGCGCGGCAAGTTTTTGCAGGATGTTGTACGAGCGAATCTTTCCGCCCGTGTCTACGGGAAGCAGTTTTCCGGCTTTGACCCAGAGAATTCTCATACGTTATCAAACTCTCATTGCATTGATTGCTTGCGCATTTTCGATTGGCTGATAAACGTGTCGCTTGCTCGCGCTTACTTCTTCGCAATCGAAGAATCGGCGCTGCCAGATTTCAAAATTCACCAAAGCCCATAATCGCTCCGCGTGATTTTCGCCCGCGTGATGTCGCGCCGCGAGGTCGCGCACATAATCCGCGTTAAATATGCCGCGCGCAATCGCTCGCGGGCTCAACACATATTCGTCAACGATGTGGCTGAAACGCCCGCGCAACCACGCGCCCACGGGAACAGGAAAGCCCATCTTCTTGCGCGTGAGAATCTCTTTCGGCAAGCGGTCGGCCATTGCGCGGCGCAGAATGTATTTCGTCGTTAGCCCTCTGAGTTTCATCTTCACAGGTAATCGGGCCGCGAACTCGACGAGCTTGTGATCCAGAAACGGAACACGACTTTCAATCGAAGCGGCCATGCTCATCTGATCTTGCTTCATCAAAAGCTCGTGAAGATAGGTCTTCAAATCCGCGTCCAGCAATTGATCCAGCAATGTGTCGGCATCCGATTCGCCAACGTGATCAAGCGCGTCGCGATACGGATCATATTCGCTCATCTGCTCGCGCGCTTGAGCGGTGAAAAGTTTCGATTGCATCGCGCGCGAGAAGACAGAGAAGTTGTCAAAGTAGATGTTTTCAATGTCGGGCGACAGGCAAAAGAAAGTGCGAATCAGTTTTTGCCGCGTGCGCGATGCGCCTTTCATTCCGAATACCGCTCGCTCGATTGCGCGCTTTATAACTTTTGGCGTAGCAGTGTGATAAGCGCGGCCCAGCGCGATGTTATAAACAGTCTTTCGATACTTGTCATAACCTGCGAGCAATTCGTCGCTGCCTTCGCCCGTCAGCACGACTTTGACATGCTCGCTTGCCAGTTTAGAAACAAAATAAAGCGGCACGCTCGACGGATGAGCAATGGGTTCGTCTTCCTGATAAACCATTGCGGGCAGCGCGTCGAAGAATTGCTCAGGGCTGACAACGACTTCGTGATGATCTGTTTTGAACGCGCGAGCAACTATTCGCGCATACTCAAGCTCGTTTGCGTCGCGTTCAGCGAACGCGACAGAGAATGTTTTGACGGGTTCGGCGACCATCTGGCTCATCGCCGCGACAATCGCGCTCGAATCAATCCCGCCCGAAAGAAACATTCCCAACGGCACATCGGCCATCAATCGCAGCCGCACTGATTCCTGGAACAACTCCTGAAATCGCTCGATGTAGGCGGCTTCGGTCAACGATTCATTTGCTTTTGCAAAGCTCACGTCCCAGTAACGCTCGATTTCGATTTTGCCATCGCTCCACGTCAGCGTGTGACCGGGCAAGAGCCGCTTCACTCCGCGAAAGAGCGTTTCAGCGCCCGATGTGGCGCGGTTTGCGGCGTAGTCTGCAAGCGAGTTGTAATTTATCTCCGGCCTGACGGCATTGGTTTCGAGCAAGGCTTTGATCTCAGAAGCGAAGTAGATTGCGCCATCATCCGTCACAACGTAATAAAGCGGCTTGATGCCGAGACGGTCGCGCGCAAGCAGTAAACGGCGGCGCGGCTTGTCCCATATTGCGAATGCAAACATGCCGCGAAGATGAGTGACTGCACGCGGTCCATACTCTTCGTAAAGATGAATGATCGCTTCCGTATCGCTCGCGGTTCGGTAAGTGTGGCCTCGCTGTTCGAGCGCACTTCGATGGTCGCGGTGGTTGTAGACTTCGCCGTTGTAGATGATCCAGATGGAATCGTCTTCGTTAGCCATCGGCTGGTGTCCGCCGCCAAGATCAACTATCGAGAGGCGGCGATGCGCAAGCCCGACGCGCTCGTCAACAAAGACGCCCGCATCATCAGGCCCGCGATGCGTAAGCGTATCGCGCATCGCAAGAAGCATCGAGCGGTCAACCGTAGCGTTAGAGTTTTTCGGAATGGCGACGCCGCAGATTCCACACATTGATTGCTAGTCCCTGTTCATCAGCTTCCAGCCTGAGCCTTCGAGAACGAATGCGACGCTCCGGCAGTTTTTGCTGATCGTGAAGCGCTTTTTGTTGACTACGATTTCGGTTGGAGGCTGATAGAAGGATAATTCAAACCGGCTGGCTCCGTGAATAGTAATTTCAATCCGGCTGTCGTTGATTTGAATTTCGCCGAACCGGATCATCGTCGGCGAGTGCAGCGAAATATGGTCTTTGACTTCGAGTTTCCTGCCTTGAATGAGACAAGCAGAAGCCAGATTGTTGCTTGTAAATCTTGCGATAGCCATCGAAGCCTGCGCCGCAAGTCGCTCGCATTCAATGTCGCTTGTGATTATCACATCTAGTAATTCATCGGCGGCGATGGTGTAACTGCTCTTTGAGTGCGCGGTCGTTTCGCTCGCGCTTCCGGGAATAATGAACGCCATCAATTCCTGTTGGCCTTCGCCCTCGGTTTCAATCACAGCGACCGGAGCCGACTTGCGGTTGCCGTAGACGCGCGATACCCACCCCTGCTCAATTCGCGCTTGCGGCTCTCGATTGCCGAAAGCGAATATGCCGAGCCTGTCATCGCATTGATTCACAACCTGCACGCGATTGGCATTTGCTTCTGCCCGGCAGCCAGAGTCTATGTGATACCTTGCTGCGTAATGGTGCGAGCCGCGCGATTTGAAAGCGTCGCGAACGATCAGGTACGAAGGCAAACGCGAGTCGCGCGATTTGACGAACATCAACGAACGAGCGTGCGTGACCGCATCGCTTAATCGTTCGTAACCATCGTGCGCGCCTTCAAAATAATCGAATTCGGTTCCTGCGATGAACTCGCGCGCTTTGGCATTCGCAGTGTGATTCCAGGAGAACGGCCCCGCAGGTATTGACTGAGGCTCGCCATCAATCGTCACAGTATTGTGGGATTCGGTCGAGCGGAACCAGTCGCGCAATCGCGCATCGCCCGTGTAAGTGAATGTGCCCGGATCAACGAGCCAAGTCTTGCCACAGGCCGCGAACTCGAACGCGAGAGCATCGGCGTGAGCGTGCCCGCAGGACGAGACTCCGTGCGGCCCGCAGTCTACAATCGCGTAGTTCGAATCTTTCGCCCATCCGTCGCGCATCACAAAGTAGCCGCTGTTTGCAAACGCGCGAGTAGCAGACGCGGGCTGTACTGCGCAAATCTCGTCATAACGCGCAACGCCAGCGGGGCCTAGAAGCCAGAGCGTTTCCGCTGCCGCTTCGCCTGCGACATACTTGAAATCGCTTTGACCTGACAATGCCGCGCCGGTCGCAAGCGTATCACGGAAATCATCCGCCGCTCGCTCGCCGAGCTTTATCAATCTGCCGCCGTCGTCATCGCCAACGAGCGACGAAGAACCGTCCGGCCTTGTCGTCCACATCAGGTAATCGAGCGAGCGCGCAAGGCGATCTTCTACTTCATCGGTCAGCGCGAGATTGCTTGCGCGAGCCAAAGCGATCAGATGTGTGTAGAAGTCTGCGGTGTAGCGATGATAATAAGTTGACTGCTCGAAATAAACGCCGTCCGCTCGAACGTGAATCGGGAGTTGTTCAAGCAGTATGCGCAGCCCTTTGTCGCGCCAACGATTTGCTCGATTGAATTCGGGCAGCGCAGTGCCGAGATAAAATAGTCCGAGCGCCTCGCCCGTCAAATGTGTGTTCGGGCTGAAGTAATAAGACAGATATGATTCGATGTGACGACCGTGCGCGATCAGGCATTTGAGCAGTCGCATCACAAATCGCGCGTTCAAATGATGCGAGCCTGCGAACAGGTGCAACGCCCACAGCCACGCGATTGCGCGAAAAGCAAGCTCAAGACTGCTCGCCCAGTTGATGCCGCGCCCCACAGGATTTGCGTCCATCCAACGGGATGCTTGCGCGACGAACGCTTCGGCATATTGTTCATCGCCTGTCAGCCAGTAAGCCTGACCCAAAGTGACGAAGTGCGCGTGGCGATTCAATTCCCATGTTATTTTTTTGTCGCCTGCGATGTCGGGATTTAGATAATCAATCTTGCTCCAGTGATCTAGCGATGTGCGCTTGCCTGAAATCGGTTCGAGATGCCAATCAATGGGCGAGCCGAAGCTGAGATCGCAAAAGCCCAGCAGGTCAAAGCGCCCGGCCATTGCGCGGTCGGCGCGATCAATTAAAGCGAGGCGAGTGGCAGGGAATCTATGCTCCATCGCAAGCGTGATCTCTGTGCGACGGGCAAGCGAGGGGAAAAAAGTTGTGGGCGATTGATTGCCGAAAACAAATGATGAACGGATGCGTTGGAGTATGAGCGCGCTCGTGCCTTCGCCCGACCCATTGCGCGATGCGGGATTGAATTCTTGAAGCAGCGCGTCGTCGCTCAACTCGGCAGCGCCAAACAGTCTTTCGCCAATTTTGGTTATCTCTTGTTTGCCGCGCGCGCGAATCTCGCGGAGGCTTTTATTTCGGAGCTTTTTCAGTTGTGCGATTCCTGCTTGCATACCCTGTACCCTTTTGAATCCTGCGTCCTACCGACAATCCTCCCCCGTTGATGCTTTCATATATAAGGTAAATACCTATTAGGGGCATTTCCCCAGATTTTGGAGAGTATTTCCACGACGCGACAGGCAGGAATTTATTCGCTCATTTACCGTGTAACTATGAGCGAATCTTTTATGAAAAGCGAACCATCAGCAAATCACAAGAACTTATTGACGGTTTATAATTCGATTTGTAAGACGCTAATGACCTACAAAGAACACATCTACCTGATGAAGCACTATCCCTGTTTCACGGCTTCTTCCGAGGCAAAGTATCTTCCCGATTCCGGCCATCGCCAACTTTGTGCAGCACGGGCCACTTGGTTTCAAACATTCTTGTCCTCTCCAAGATCAGCCTGGCCGCACCGATCCTGTCCCGCATTCGTAGCATTTCCTGAGCGACCTCAAGCTTTTCATAATTGTAGAAATCGG
>DATEKX010000371.1:0-7131 GCA_035277165.1 Blastocatellia bacterium
CCTGTTGATTTTCCTTCGGGCTGTCGTTTCCGCACGCGTTGTTCGATGGCTCAAGAAATCTGCAAGCAGGAACCACCGCTTCGCGAAATCAGGCCGAATCATTTCGCAGCCTGTCATTTCGCAGAAGAAGTGGGCGAGATGACGCGCGGGTCTGTTTGAAGAAATCTGGATTATGGACGACATTCTAATCGTCGAAAACCTTGTGAAGCACTACCCGATTCGCAAAGGCGTTGTGCCTAAGACAGTAGGCGCTGTGCGTGCGGTTGATGGCATTTCGTTTTCGATTCCGCGCGGAAAAACGCTCGGACTTGTAGGCGAATCGGGCTGCGGCAAAACGACCGCGGGGCGAACTATTCTCCGCCTTATCGAGCCGACTTCCGGGAGCGTTACTTTCGAGGGCCGTGATGTGTTCGCGCTTGCTGCCAGTGATATGCGCAAGCTCAGGCGCGAAATGCAGATCATCTTTCAAGACCCGTTCGGCTCGCTCAATCCGCGAATGACCGTTGGCGCGATGATCGAAGAACCCATTCTCG
The DNA here is from genome assembly GCA_035277165.1 of Blastocatellia bacterium. GTDB lineage: Bacteria > Acidobacteriota > Blastocatellia > UBA7656 > UBA7656 > DATEKX01. The sequence goes on from DATEKX010000371.1 coordinate 534, forward strand.
TTCACGGTATTGGCCCGGAAGATCGAGACTCGAATTCAACTCGAAAACGAATGCGCGCGCGCGAACGTGTTGCAGAGCTTTTGGAGCTTGTAGGGCTCAGGCCGGAATATATAAATCGCTACCCGCATGAATTTTCAGGCGGCCAGCGCCAGCGCGTAGGTATAGCGCGCGCGCTGGCGCTCAATCCGAAATTCATCGTGTGTGACGAAGCAGTGTCTGCGCTCGACGTTTCCATTCAAGCGCAAATACTGAACCTGCTCGACGAGCTTCAGAAGAAATTCGAGTTAACTTATCTGTTCATCGCGCACGATCTTGCGGTCGTGAAACACATATCGAACCGAGTGGCCGTGATGTATCTGGGTGAAATAGTCGAAGAGGCTGAAACTGAAGAGTTATTCGCGCATCCGCTTCATCCGTACACGCAAGCGCTGTTGGCGTCGATTCCAATTCCGATTCCGCGCGCCAAACGAGAACGGCACAAGCTCGAAGGCGATGCGCCGACTCCGATCAATCCGCCCAAAGGATGCCGCTTTCACACGCGCTGCCCGATAGCCATCGAAGAGTGCAAACGCGCCAGACCGCCGCTCGTCGAGATAAGGCCGAAACATTACGCCGCATGCATCCGCACGGATGTTTCAACTAAAAGGTGAGCCAGATAGAAATTTCAAATTTGAGATTTGAGCTTCCTATCTAGCTTTGCACAGTTTCTTCGCTTGTCTCGATATGCTCAGGCTCTTTGTCGAGCGGGTTGCTGACGGCTTCCTCTACAGATTGTTCGTCGTGAACGCGCACATAGCCGCCGCTGTTTAATTGAGAGGTGTGAAAGCTTCCGCTATTCAAGCTGCCTGTATTGAGGCTGCCCGTGTTGAAGGCGCCGGAATTGAGACTGCCGCTGTTGCGCGTCTGAATGTAGTGGCTCCCGGAGTGGTGATTATTATTATGATAGCGGCTTTCGGTCTTGGTAATCTCTTCGACGTGCGAATCGAGTTCGATGAACTGGTCAGCCACGTCAATCAGGCGCGGGCTGGTGTTGCTGCGAAAACCGGCAAGCTCTACGCGCACACCTTTGTAAGCGACCGCGTTAATTGCATAGGCAAAATCCTCATCGCCTGAGACAAGCACGGCTGTGTCGTATTTGTCTGCAAGCGAGAGCATGTCTACTGCAATTTCTACGTCAAGATTCGCTTTCTTTGTGCCGTCCGCGTAGGTCTTGAGTTCCTTCTCGACCACTCGATAGCCGTTTCTGCGCATCCAAAGCAGAAAGCCCTGCTGGCGTTCAGCTTTCTCGTCAACCCCTGTATAGAAGAAGGCGCGCAGAAGCGGCGAGTTGCCGCGAAGGAAGTTCAAAAACTTTGCATAATCAATTTCAACACCGACCGATCTTGCTGCGTGGAACAAATTGTTGCCATCAATGAATATCGTTATCTTACCCCGCATATATCCCCTGTTATCCTGCCATTCAAAAAACAAATTTGTATACACTCAATGTCTAACACACCGATTGACGGCTTGCAAGCTGGCCTGCCAATCACTTTCACGCCTGCTGAAAGCTTGAAGCCGCGCGAGCGTCGTAGTAGCATACAAAGTGCTCTCTCATGTCTCCCCGATATGCGTGACCAAAGCATTCTCCACAAAACAACAACGCAGGTAAAAAATCGTGATGCAAACCTTCCCCGGGCTTTTGAGTTTTTTAATGATGCTTGCGCTTGCGCTTTTACCCGCGTCGAGCGGGCAAAGCAGGCAACTGGCCGCCGTGCGCGGAGAGATCGTCGGCATAAAAACCCCAGGCAAGGGCAGGTTGCTGATCACCGTCAGACCCGCAAAAGAGTTTGCAGAGGTGACAGTCCTTGCGCGCGAAAACGATCTTGTCGGCGGGGCTGTCGGGCGCGAATCAGACTCCGACCTGCTGGGCTTGCTTTCGGACGAAGCGCGCGATGACGAGACGATCACCGCCGCTGAATTGAAAGAGAGCGATGTTGTGTCGGTCATCTACGACCCGCAGGCGCAAAACCGCGTGCTGGAGATATATCTCCACTGAGGGAACCTTGGCTTTGCGCGAGCTACAGGCGATGGGTATAATCAAGGTTCGGCTGCCTCTCAGCCGAACCAACCCAGTTAAGGAGTGAAGCGAAATTTTATGCGTAGGATAACCGTTGCTCTTTTTGCATTGATGATGATTGCAGGCGCTGTCGCGGCGCGCGTCTCTGACGGCGCTGAGAAGAAAGCCGTCACCAACAAACTCTGCCCGGTCAGCGGCGGCCCGGTCGTCGAAAAGTACCGCACAGAATACAAAGGCCAGTTCGTCTATCTCTGCTGCGAAGGATGCGTAAACGAATTCAATAAGAATGCCGAAGCCATCGTCGCAAAGATGTCGAAGGAAGAACAGGACGCCATCAAGATCAATACAGCTTGCCCGATTTCCGGCGAGCCGATAGATCAAAAGAAGTCCGTCGAGTTTGAAGGTCGCAAGGTCTATTTCTGCTGCGATCATTGCATCGAAAAATACAAGAAAGATCATCCCGGAGCGAAGTAATCTGCTCATTTCTCTGGCGCTGGTTCGAGTCAGCGCAAAGAATTTATTTTCATATTAAGAGCGGCGGACGAGGCGCAAGCTGATTTTCGGATTCGCGCGCCAACGCTCGCCGCTCGCGCTTTGGAGAAACAAGATATGAGTACAAACAAAGCCCCGGCCAGCCTTCGCGGTCGAACGCTGCTTCTGATGATTTCAGTTGCGCTCTTCGCTTTTACAATGGCCGCCTGCGAAAGCAAACCGGAAAACCAGAACGCAAATCAAAACGCTCGACCAAGCGCGGCGAATGCAAATCAAGCTGCGCCCGCGACAGCAAATCAAAATGTTACGCCACCCGCCGCCAACGCAAATGTCGCCAACGCAAATCAAGCTGCGACAGCGGCCAGTCAGAAAACTCACACGGTGACGATTGACACCAGCGCAGGCCGAATCAAGATTGAATTGCTCGACAAAGATGCGCCCAAGACGGCTGAGAATTTCAGGAAGCTGGCCCAGCAGGGTTTTTATAACGGCCTCATCTTTCACCGCATAGTAAACGGGTTTATGATTCAAGGCGGAGACCCTAACGGCAACGGTACGGGAGGAAAGACTGCCGATGGGCAGCCGCTCCCGAATGAAGTCGTTCGCGCTTCGCCGCTCTATCAAAACGGCTATCATCGCGGCGATGTCGCAATGGCCAATAGGGGCGCACCGGAAACCGGATCAAGCCAGTTCTTCATAATGCATCAGGATCGCGGGCTAAACTCGCTGCCGCCGAACTACACTATATTCGCGCGAGTCACAGAAGGCATGAATATTGTTGACAAGATAATCTCTGCGCCTGTCGCACCGGGCACAGAGCGCCCCGCCAATCCAATCAAGATGACCAAGGTCACTGTCCAATAAACGATGATTGCGCAACGATGAATGATGAACGAAGCCTATGCGACCTCAGTTCATCATTCATCGTTGCGCGTTCGCAGTTTCCCATGCTAGACATGCTCTTTTGGTTCTGCTAATTTTGCCATTAGGTTGTTGTCTATCGCGTAAAGCCATGGCAATGACTGCGTCGGACATTCAAGACACCTGCGCGTGAAATCATCCTGCGGTTCAATGGCGAGACAGGGTCGAGCAATTCCAGCGCCGAAATGTCCCTTACGCGCACACTGAATGAAGACGACAACCCTGATATGGATGCAGAAAAAATAGACACGGAAACCGATACACACGAGCACACCGAGACACCCGAATTCGATAAAACATCATCAAAACCGGTTATCGTCGCCGACGCGCGTTCTCAGGTCTCCGCGCCTGCGCGACGACGCGCTCGCGTGACTCGAACGCTGCTTCGCTCGCTCGTCGCGGTCATTGTAGGGAGTCTCATTCTTCGCCTCGCATCGCAGACCACGGGGCAGATGCTCCAGTTTTATTTCGATAAGATAGACAGCGATTATTATCACCTCTCGCACACGCTCACGGGGTTTATCACAGCCTCTTTCTTTATCGCAGAGTTGTTCGGCTCGCTCGTGTTTGGCGCGATGAGCGACCGCTATGGCAGAAAACTATTCATCATCCTTGGACCCGTGCTCGGCCTTGTTGCAGTGCAGTTGACCTCCATGACGGTCGTCTTATGGCTGCTGGTCATCACGCGCGTGCTTGAAGGATTGTCTACCGCCAGCTCAGTCCCGGCCACGCTCGGATACATATCCGAAGCGACAGTAGGTCGCCCCGCTCTTCGAGCGCGCGTTATAGGCTTGTTCGAGATCACGCTTGTCGGAGGCATCGCGCTTGGCGCATCCGTTGCCGGATACCTGTGGAAGTTCTTCGATCATTCTGTGAGCGTTGCAGGAATTAAATTGATAAGCCCGGCTTTCTCTCTTAACGGATTGATATACTTGCTCAGCCTCGCAGTATTTCTATGGGGGTTGAAAGACCTCAAGCGAAGTCCGCGCTCAGGCTCAATAGGCAAAGGCGCGTTGGGAAAACTGAAGCATTATCGCGATTTATTGAAGTCGCCCGCAGTCTGGATGTTCATTCCTGCGTGGTTGGCAGTCTTTTCGATCATCGGGATATGGACCAACCTCAGCGTTCGATTGCTAACGGGCAGAAAGCAGTACGAAGGCCAGTTGCTGACCGCCAGCATGACGGAAGTGAAATTCGGCAATGGCTTCGCAACATTTGCTGTGATCTTTGCTCTGGGGATTCTAGCGTGGAGCTTCATCCTGGCGCGTTATCGTAAAACCAGCGTGATGCTTGTTGCAACCGTAGGGCTGTTCATGTTGTTGCTGACGGTCTACGGCTTTAATCATCTCGAAACGTTCTCAAGCCCGCTTTATTATCCGCTGATGGCGATGTTTCTGATAGGAGTGATTTTATTGAGCGGCTTCACTCCCGCAGCGCTCACCTACCTTGCAGACGTAACAGAAAGCTACGCGCAAGATCGCGGTTCGATCATGGGGCTCTATTCGGTCTTTCTCGGCGTAGGGCAGTTGCTAGGGGCGACAACGGGCGGATATTTCGCCGAACGAAAAGGCATAGACGGGCTGCTGCTTCTGAGCGTCATTTTCGGCGTGATCACAGTATTGAGCCTTGCGGCGCTTCACAGGATGAGATTGCGCGCTACGGCTCGTCCCCTGTGAATTACCTTTCCATTCCTTCGGAGATTTTCCATAATTTCGGAATATTTTACTGAATAATAAACACACATCTCTTAGCGAATCCTTTGTAATCATTGAGATAATGGAATTTGTTTTTCCGCTCGCCGCTTCAAAAAATCAGGTCTCTAACTTGCGAGATGAATAGACAGTGAATGCTAAAATGTTGATAGATGAAATTCGGTTGAAGAGATTGTCCGTGCTTTCCTCTTCAACTGAGAAGTAGACCAAGTCGAACAAGTAGGGGATTTAAAAAATCTGCAGTTAGCGAAACTCTTCAAGTACTCTAACCAGCACTAATCAGTGTACCGCTAGACGAAAGCCTTACTGTAGCGCGTTTTATTCTAGTGGCAGATGCGAACACAGGCATCTGAAGAATTTCCCATGCTCGATAGGCTTTACTTAACTAACCACCTTGATTTTCTTAGGAGGAAGTTCAAATGAGGTTTGCACAAAGAGCTTTCAAGGAAACAGTTTCCAGTTTCCTTGTGTTTCTGCTTTTCGTGTCGCTCAGCCCGGCCCTCGCATTCGCGCAGGCCGAGACAGGGCAGATGGTTGTAAAGGCGAGTGACCCGCAGGGCGCGGTCATATCTGGAGCAACCGTAAAAGTCAGATCAGTCGAAAGAGGCACAGAGGTTACAAGCACAACCAACGATGAAGGAGTTGCAACTATCACCAACTTGCAGCCCGGCCTCTATGAACTGACGGTCGAAGGCGGCGGCTTTGCGCCCTTCACACAAAGAGCGCAGGTAACGGTCGGCGCGCGTCTGTCAGTAGACGCCACGCTGTCGGCCCAGGCCCAGTCAGCCGTTGTCAACGTCGTTGCCGGTGAAGGCGGCGTTGAAGTCAATACTCAAACTCAGGAGTTGTCGAACGTAGTCTCGTCAGCTCAGATACGCGAATTGCCGACCCTGACGCGCAATCCATATAATCTGGTCGGGCTTTCAGGCAACGTCAGCGAGGGCGATCCTCAGAACCTGACCATGCGCGGCGCAGGTTTCAACATCAACGGACAGCGTTCCGCGAGCACAAACATATTGCTCGATGGCGGCGAAAACGTTGACACGTTTACCGCGACTGTCGGCCAGAGCGTTCCGCTCGATTCAGTTCAGGAGTTCCGCGTAATCACAAGCAACTTCTCGGCTGAATACGGTCGCGCCACGGGCGGCATCGTCAATGTCACGACCCGCGCCGGAACAAACGATTTTCACGGCACGCTTTTCGAGTTCAATCGCGTTTCGGCGCTTGCGTCAAACGACTTTGATAACAACGCGAGAGGATTCGATAAAGACGTATTCACACGCAACCAGTTCGGTTACTCGGCAGGTGGCCGAATCATTAAAGACAAGCTGTTCTTCTTCAGCAGCACCGAATGGATACGAGTCCGCAGCCAGGCATCGCAATCCATCTTCGTTCCGTCACAGGCGTTGATTAA
>DATEKX010000372.1:0-5173 GCA_035277165.1 Blastocatellia bacterium
TTTGGCAATCCCACCTCTCTCAGCACAGGCACGTAGAAAGCGCGCGGCGCTCCCAGCCCGTTGATCCTGAGCGCGTTGTTGCGCCCGTTCTCGCGCGTCCACTCGCGATGATCAATCAAGCCGGGCGGCATCTCTTGCAAATCGAAGTTGACTATCGTGTACGAGCCGATGACCATCGCGTACTGCCCTTCTTCAAACTTCGCTAAGACGAGTTCGAGCGTGCGCTCGTCACGGTAAAGATCGTCCGAGTCCAGTTGAACGGCGTATTCGCCGCAATGCGCAGAATAGATCGCTTCGTTCCAGCATCCGCCTATGCCGAGGTCGGTTCGTTCGGGCCTGAGATGAACCAGACGTGTGTGTTCGCGCGCCAGTTCCGCGAGTATCTCTGTCGTTTTATCGCTCGAATGATTATCAACGACTATGACGTTGAAATCGAAAGAAGTTTTTTGAGATAGCGCGCTCGACGCGGCTTCCTGAATCGTGCGCTCGCGATTGCGAACCGGAATGACTACGCTTGCGCGCACAGGAAAGCTCGCTTCAACGCGCTGCAACTGTTTGAATCGAGGTTCGAGATAAGCGCCTATGCGTTTGAGATGTTCTGTAGCGACCTCTTCCATCTCGCGCTGATAGTCGCGCTTTTTCGGATCAACGTAATCGAACTGGCGTTCGCCGCTCACTCGCAGGTCGCGCGGGATGCGAGCGTAAAGCGGTTCAGGTATCCTCAGAATTTCAGAATCAATCGAAAGCTTCAATCGCAAATCATAAAGCCCTGCCCATTGCAGCCGGTCATCAATCGCGCCGTGCTTGCTCGTAGCGTGCGCAGCCGCGCGTTTCGACATAAACAACATAGAGCCGAAATCGAAGCTGTCGCGAATACTTCCCTGCTGATAATCAATAAGCGGGTGGTCTGATAAGCTCGCGCCGAATTCATCTTTGAAATCCGAATAGATCAGACCTGCATTGGAATCTTCGGCGACTGCACAGAATCGCTCGATTGCGCGCGAGCCTAACTCGACTTGTTCTCCCGGCAATATCAGCAGCAGGTAATCGGTCGTGATCGTTTCAAGCAGTTCGGTTATTGCTCGCCCGCTGAACAGATCGCTTTGAACAATGCGAGTCTTAGTTATCTCAAGAGCGATTTTATGCTCTTCACGCGCAATCAACAAAACCTGAGCAACGAGGTCGCTCGCTGCCAGCGACTCCACAAAAGACAACGTTTGCGCGTTGTCTTCAAACGTCAATGCGACAGTTATTTTATGCATATAGGTCTCAGCAAAATCATTCCTGACATTCGATGCGCGCGTATGAAACCAGCAAGGCTTTGCTCAATCACTTGCCCTGCGGCGCGCGACGCGTGACGAAGCGATATTTCATCTTCGCCCTTGATCAATATTCCTGCGTGAAAAACATCGAGCGATTTTCGAGTAGACGCAAACAACATCACATCCCCGGTCTCAATGCCGCTTTGAATTTGATGGAGGCTTCGCTTTGGGAAGCAACGAAAGCTTGTCGCTTTTTCCGGCAGAGCTTCGATCAATGAAAGCGTGCGCGTTTTGACGACTGCTTTCGGCCCTGTGGTTATGTCCTTGATTACGCCGCGCTCTTCGTTGTTGCCGACCCAATCAACCATATAGTGATTTCGATGATAGAAATCAATCCGCCCGTTTCCGTAGCGCATCTCTCGCAGTTCGTCTATGAATTCATCAATCGCGCGTGACCGCGCAAGCGCAAGCGCCGTTTCAATGTATGTCACGCAATCGAAGCCTTCCAGAGACGCTTTGAAAACTTCAGGCGTATCGGGGCCGCCTTCAAGCGGATTCGCGAAATAAGGTCTTCCGAGAAAGCGCGCAGAGATGAACTCTATGCGCTCACAAAGATTGCTCGTGTCGTTCACCTCTTCGAGCAATCGTTCGGCTTCAACAGTATTTAATTCAAGAGGGGTTTCGCTTCCTATCAATCAGTATCCTGACTTTCCGAGGGCAGCCTTTACAAAGCAATATCGCTTGCGCCAAGTTGTTCTTGAGTCAGCCTCGTCATCACTTGCTTGAGTGGTTCGCCGGTTCCCGCCAACACAAAGCCCTCTGCCTCGTTCGACCAGTCGAACTTATAACTTGCGACGCGCGCAGAAACCCACAGTTGTCGCACGGAAGAGTTAGGGCTTACGATGAATCGGCCCGGCTCGCCTTCTTCAAACGTAACGCTCAGGACTCCGCCCTGAATCTGCACATCAATGTCTCGCTCTTCGGCAAGCTCGCCGAAAGATTTTTCAAGATCATCAATCGCTGCTTCGGCTTTCTGTTGAAACTCGGTTTCGCTCAATCGTTCGCTCATCATCATCTCCTTGCCAATCAAACCGAGAGTCATTATAAACCATCACGCTCCGGTTTCGCCTCTGCTTGTCGGCGGTGCACGAGGTCGGCTATCATTGCTGGTTCTTGAATTTAATAAAAAGGAGACTACATGGAACGGACTTTAATTCTTATCAAACCGGACGCCATTCAACGAGGACTCATAGGGCGCGTCATCACGCGCTTTGAAGAGAAAGGGCTGAAGATCGCCGGTATCAAATTTCTCAATCTGACTGACGAGCTTCTAAACGAGCACTACAGCCACCTTGCCGACAAACCTTTTTTCGGAGGGACGAAGCGCTTCATGCAGCAGACGCCCGTTGTCGCGTTGTGTCTTGAAGGACTCGACGCAGTCGAAACCGTGCGGACGCTTTGCGGCGTGACGAAAGCGCGCGCGGCTGCGCCCGGAACTATTCGCGGCGATTTCGGCATGAGCATTCAGGCCAATCTGGTTCACGCTTCCGACTCGCTCGAAACGGCTGGCAAAGAGGTCGCGCGATTCTTCAGCGATTCGGAACTGTTTGAATACGACTCGGCGCTCACGCGCTCTATTTACTCCGAAGACGAGCTTGGATAATCGTTTTTTGCCGGTGGCCTGTGGCTTGTCAGTCACAGGCCGCTGTCCTTCATCAGCGTTAATCGAGGCTGGCCGTCGAATTCTCACCGCCGATCAAAACGGATTCCTCGCTATTGACTGTTAAACCTGCCGGTCGTAACATAGCACTGCTTCATTTGCGCATCACTCAGCAATAATTTGGTACAGAGAGTTTCTAATGGGTGTCACTTAAGGTGAGCATTCAGACTCGCCAGCCCTGATCATGTTAGTGCCAGCATATTCGATGTGGCTTTAATTGCTTCATCTCTTCACAGGACTGAACCGCAAAGGCCGCAGACGATCTCTCAAAATCACAGGTTACTCGCTGACATACTCACCTGTCAGACGAGCAAACAACAGTGGAAATATCGGGGGTAGCACAAAAAGAATTTTGTACTGCTTCCCTTTCCCGCTACTTCTCGAAATTTAGGAGGCGCACATGAAAAGTTTTCCGCGAATCAGGCAAGCATCTACAAGGGCCAGTATCCAACAGATATTGAGCGCTTTCATTACATTGCTGCTCCTGGCAGGGAGCATACCCGCACAAACCGGCACATCCTCGGTCAGCGGGCAAGTTTTGGACCCCCAGGGCGAAGCCGTCCCGGGAGCCCTCGTCACTCTCACCAGTATTGAAACGAATGCTGTTCGCACACAAAAAACAACCGATAAAGGCAGCTTCGTTTTCGATTTGATTCCCCCCGGCACCTATCGCGTCGAGGTCGAGGCGGCAGGGTTTAAGAAGGCAATCGTAACCGATGTGCGAGCGCTCGTGTCAAAACCGACCGACGTTCCTTTACAGTTAGAGGTTGGCAGTATCGCAGAGGCGGTCAGCGTCTCTGCCGGTTCGACAGAAGCGCTGATTAACACACAGGACGCAACGATAGGCAACAACTTCGTCGAAAAACAGATCATTCAGTTGCCGCTCGAATCCAGAAACGTTGTTGAGTTGCTCAGTCTACAGCCCGGAGTTACAAAAGAAGGCTACGTGAGCGGCTCACGATCCGATCAGGCAAACATCACGCTCGACGGCATAGACGTGAACGAACAGCAGACCGGCCTCGATGTCATAGCGGCTAATGTTGACGATGAGGATCAGGCGTTTTCAAGCGTGCTCCGCGTGACGCCGGATTCGATTCAGGAATTTCGCGTCACCACCACAAACCCGAACGCTACGCAGGGCCGTTCCTCTGGCGCGCAGGTTTCGCTTGTCACCAAGAGCGGTACGAACAGTTTTCACGGCGGGGTTTACGAATTTAACAGGGACACACGTTTCACAGCCAACAACTTCTTCAACAATCGAACGGTTGACGAGAACGGCAACGGACTCCCGACCCCGAAATTGAACCGCAATGTGTTTGGCGGAACTTTCGGCGGCCCGATCAAGAAGGACAGATTGTTCTTCTTTTACAGCTATGAAGGCCGCCGCGACGAGAGCGAAAAGACCGTTGTTCAAACCGTGCCGCTGCCAAGTTTGGGGCGTGGCGAAGTGCGCTTCTTTAACACTTCGGGCGGAATAACGACCTTGACCACCAATCAGCTCAATCAGCTATTCCCGGCTGTAGGGATAAACCCGCTCGTGGCTCCGGTTCTGGCCGACGCCGCCAGAAGGTATCCGGCGAATGATCTTACTGCCGGTGACGGATTGAATACGAGCGGATTCCGTTTCAATGCGCCAACTCCATTGAGATGGAACACGCATACTGTCAGGTTCGATTATAATCCGCACCCGAAACACATTCTCTCCCTTCGTGGCAACTATCAGCAGGATGTGGTCGGGCGAGTTCCCAGATTTCCTGATACACCGGCTCCCGATTTCTGGTCTCACCCGACTGGACTTGCGGCCAGCCATACGTGGACGATTTCCAACTCGTTCGTCAACAACTTCCGTTACGGACTGACACGCGAAGCTTTCAGCAGTCAGGGCGATTCGAGCGCAAACGATATATTCTTCCGATTCGTCTTTGCGCCGGTTGACGCAAGCCGGACGCTGACACGCATAACGCCTGTCCATAACTTTGTTGATGACGTTTCGTGGATAAAGGGGGTTCACAATTTCCAATTCGGCACAAACATTCGTCTGATTCGCAACCGGCGAAACAGCGCGGCCTCGTCTTTCGATCAGGCGCTGACCAACCCTTCATTCTATGAATCGGCTGGCGGGGTGTTGCTTGAGCCAATCGAAGGCATCGCTGATGGGTTTGAATCCCCAGTGCAGAATGCCGTTGCGGCG
>DATEKX010000373.1:0-7861 GCA_035277165.1 Blastocatellia bacterium
AGCGCGTGGCTTAGTATTGTTACTTTCGGGCCTTCGGGTTTGTCTTCTTCGGGCAGAAAGTTTCTGCCGAGCGCCGGTTGAGTTCCGAGCAGCGAAAATAAATTGGTTGTTATGCCGTAAGCCCAAATTTTTTCAGGCTCGCCATCGCCTGTAATATTGAAGTCTCGCCAGTTGAGCATGGCCATGTCATCAAAGACCTGATTTTGCGCCTTCCAATCGGTGTAAGTGCCCGGAGCCGGTTCCTCGATAGGAAAGCCGATGGATGCCCTATCCTCCCAAACCATCACCAATCGTTCCGGCTCGAAAAATGGCAGCGGTTTGAGCAGCACAGCATTCACGAGGCTGAAGATTGCAGTGTTTGCGCCTGTGCCGAGCGCGAGCGTCAGCACTGCTATTAAAGTGAAGCCGGGTTTCTTCACAAGCATTCGCATGCCATAGCGCAAGTCTTGAAACAATGTCTGCATAATGCCTCCCGAATCAATTAAGAATTACGAATTAAGAATTATTCTCCGCTTCCTCTATTCTTAATTTTTAATTCGTAATTCTTAATTGGCTACTCGTAACGAAGCGCGACCATCGGATCAACCTTCGTTGCTCGACGCGCAGGGATGTAACAGGCGACAAGCGCCACTGCCGTCAGCAAAACTGCTATTAAGGCAAACGTCGCAGGGTCGGTAGCAGCTACGCCAAATAACAGATTTTCCATCAATCGTGTCAACGCGAACGAAGCAGCGAGGCCGACCACAACGCCGCCGAGCGAAAGCATCAGCCCTTGCTTGATGACCAGTCGCAGCACATCGCCCTTTTGCGCGCCCAGAGCCATGCGAATGCCAATCTCGCGCGTGCGTTGCGTGACCGCATAACTCATCACGCCGTACAGGCCGACTGCTCCGAGCAACAACGCGACGAGCGCAAAGACGCCGAGCAATAGCAGGCTGAATCGACGCGGCGCGACCGATTGCGCTAACAGTGATTCCAGCGTCCGCACATTGCCCAGCGGTTGCTCAGGGTCTATTGCCTGAACTTCACGCTTAATCGCCGCTACAAGGTTCTCAGGCTTATCCGAAGACTTCACGATCATGTCCATCGCGCGAGCGCCGTCGGTAACAGATTTTGATCCCTGCAACCACGGGCGATAGGTTTCATCAGGCGCTTCTTCGTCAAGCCCGTAATGCTGCGTGTGGCGGACAATACCAACAATTTCGCACCACGGTTCGCTCTGACCGTTGAAGCGCAGACGCTTGCCAAGCGCGTCGTTCATAGAAACATTCGGAAAGTTCCTGCGGACGAAAGCATCATCGACCAGAACAACGGGTATTGAATCGCCCGTGTCGTGTTCAGTGAAATAACGTCCCGCGATAAGCGCGATGCCCAGTGTCTTGTGATAACTCTCGCTGACCGATTGCCTGATGGCAACAGGCCAATCTCCCTGACGCTCGGGCTCTGGCCGCCCTTCGATTCGATAAGCTGCCTGACTGTTGCGCCCGAGCGGGAAGCCTGACCCGACGCTCACCTGCTCGACATTCGGCAAAGTCGAAACGCGGCGCATGGCCTCTTTTAAAAAGCCTGTTACCTGCGATACTTCAGTGTATTTCGCATCGGGCAATCGCAGGCGCAATGTCAATACGTTGTGCGCGTCAAAACCTGCGTCAACTTCCATCAGTTGTCGAAAGCTCTTGACCAGCAAACCTGCCCCTACCATCAGCACAAGCGACAAAGCGACTTCGGCTATGATCAGCGCCCCGCGCAAACGCCGAAGCCCCGCGCCGCCCGCCGATTGCCGCCCGCCTTCTTTCAGCGTGTTGTTCAAATTCACTTTTGAAGTTTGCAGCGCGGGCGCGAGTCCGAAGATGACCGCCGTTGCGAGCGTCACAAGCACTGTGAAGCCGAGCACTCGCGGAGCGATTGTGATGTCTTCAATGCGAGGCAGGCTGTCCGGGTTGAATGTGATGAGTGCCTCAACACCCCACACTGCCAGCAACAATCCCAACGCTCCGCCCGCTATGGCAAGCAGCGCGCTTTCAGTAAGCAACTGCCGCACGATTCGGCTACGACTGGCTCCCAGAGCCGTTTTCACGGCAATCTCTTTTTGCCGCGAGGCCGCGCGCGCAAGCAAAAGGTTTGCGACGTTGGCGCAGGCGATCAACAACACAAGAGCCACTGCTGCCGTAATCACAAGCAACGCAGTACGCACATCGCCGACATAATCATCCATGAATGAAGTCAGTTCTATGCTGTTGCCTGTGTTCGAGTCGGGATATTGATTTTCCAGTTGCGCCGCAATTGTCTTCATCTCTGCGCGCGCCTGCTCAATCGTCACACCCGGCTTCAAACGCGCAGTCACCATCGCAGGATGAGAGTTGCGATCATGCATGAAATCCTGATCGGTGAGGTGACCGAGCGGGATGAAGAAATCATTATTCAGATTCGTCTGGCCGTAGAAATCAAACCCCGCAGGCATCACCCCCACTACCGTCCAGCTTTCGCCGTTATAGCGTATCGCTTTGCCTATGACCTCCTCATTTCCTTCAAAATGCCGCTGCCATAAAATATAGCTGAGCACCATCACAGGTTCAGCGCCGGGTTTGTCTTCCTCTTCATTAAAGAAGCGCCCGATTTGCGGTTGCACTCCGAGAGTTGAAAAGAAACTCGCCGTCACGAATCGCCCGATCACGCGTTCAGGCTCGCCGTCACCTGTTATCACGCCACCGGCAGGCATTCGCGCCGTCATGCTCTCAAAGACGGTTTGCCGTGCCTGCCAGTCGAGATAGTTCGGATAAGCGACTGGCCTGACCGACAGTTCTTTGGAAGTTTCGGTCAACGCGACCAGCCGCTCCGGTTCGGGGAAGGAGAGCGATTTCAACAACACGCCATTTACTACGCTGAAGATCGCGGTGTTTGCCCCGATGCCTAAAGCAAGCGTAATGATTGCCACTACCGTGAACCCCGGCTTTCGGAGCAACATCCGAAAGCCGTAGCGAACATCTTGAAGCAGTATCTCCATCAACCCTCCCCGGTCAATTACGAATTAAAAATTAGGAATTAAGAATTACTCTTCAATCCTCGATTCTTAATTTTTAATTCGTAATTCTTAATTTGCTACTCGTAGCGAAGCGCGATCATCGGGTCTACTTTCGTGGCCTTTCGCGCAGGGATATAGCTTGCTACGAGCGACACGACTATCAACAGCAAAGACGTGCCCGCAAACGTCAAAGGATCGACAGCCGTTACCCCGAACAGCATGCTTGCGAAGAGCCTGGTAATTCCGAAAGCCAATCCCAACCCTATCACTACTCCGGCTGAAACCAGCGTGACGCCTTGCTTGAGCACAAGGCCCATAACATTTTTGCGACTGGCTCCCAGAGCCATTCTTATGCCAATCTCGCGTGTGCGTTGCGCGACCGTATAAGCCATCACGCCGTACAGCCCGACCGATGCCAGCAGCAGCGCGAGAAGCCCCGCTGTGCCTATCAGCGTTGCTTGCGACCGTTCGCCTTGAAGCGAGCCTTCGACGCGCTCGCTGAGTGTTTGAACATTGAGCACAGACAGGCTCGGATCAAGTTCTTGAATCTTGCTTCTGATTGCCGCGATCATGCCTGTAGGGTCGCTCGACGTGCGAATTTCAAGCGTCATCTGCGGCGAGTATTCTTGAAGCATCGGAGTGTAAACGAACGGCCTGCGTTGTTCGGTCAGGCTGTTTATTTTGCTGTCGCGCGACACGGCAACGATTTCGCGATAGTCTTGATCGCCAAAAAATTTGAACCGCTTTCCGATAACGTCTTGATCGGGCCAGAAACGGGTTGCCATCGCTTCGTTGATGATGACTACCTTCGGAGCTTTCTCGTTGTCCGTTTCAGCGAAGTCGCGGCCTCGCAGTAAAGGAATGCCGAGCGTTTCAAAAAACTTCGGAGAGATGTTGTTCACCTGAACCAGCACGCCGCGACCGCCGGGCGGCGGCTCCTGCCCCTCGATGAAGACGCTGCGCTGGAAGCCTCCGGCAAATGGGCGGTCGCGCGCGATGGTCGCAGACTCCACTCCGGGCACAGACATAACTTGCTCAAGCGCCTGACGATGAAACTGCTTGCCCTGATCGGGCGTGTAACCTTCACGGCCCAGATTGAAGCCGAAAACTACTACCTTATCGGTTATGAAACCGGGGTTGACCTCTTTCGCATTCTGCAGAGTTCGCACAAACAGCCCCGCCATAATCAGCGATAGCAGCGAGAGCGAAACCTGTAATACGACCAGCCCCTTTCGCAAATTCACTCCGAAACCGCGATTGTCGCCCCGCTGAGTGATGTCGCCCTTCAGCGTCGGCACGAGGTCGGGCTTTGAAGCTTGAAGCGCGGGCACTAATCCGAAAAGCAACCCGCTCAATACGGTCGCAGCGAGCGTGAAGATGAGCACGCGCGTATCAAGTCCCACCGCTTCGGCGTTCGGGCCGCCGCCAAAAGGCACGAATGAACTGATGAGATTTTTCGTCCAGAGCGCCGCAAAGAATCCTACTGTCCCGCCTACCAGAGAGAGCACCAGGCTTTCCGTCATCAGTTGACGAATCAAGCGCCCGCGACTCGCCCCTATCGCGAGGCGAATGGCAATCTCTCGTCGCCGCTTCGTCGCGCGAACGAGCAGCAGGTTTGTAATGTTGGCGCACGCGATGAGCAGGATTATGAAGACCGCGCCTTGTATCATTGACGAAGTCCTTATAAGGTCGCCTTCGCCGCCCGGATCAAGTCGAGCTTCCAACAATGGCATCAGCTTCACGTTCCGGCCTTCGTTGTCCTTCGGGTACTCCTGCTCAAGCTGCGAGGCGAGCGCGCTCATGGCCGCCTGCGCCTGCTCGATTGTGACGCCGGGTTTCAGACGGCCTATCAGATTGAATGCCAGCCCGCGCCGAGCATCGTAAAACATCGCCAGGTCGGCTTGCACCTCGTTGTGCATCATCATCGGAATCCACATATCAGGCCCGCCGCCGAGGTTTGTGCCTTCGAAATCCTTAGGCGCAACTCCAATTACTGTAAAGTCGCGACGGTTGAGCGAAACCGTGCTCCCGACCAGATTCGGGTCGCCGCCGAAATCGCGTTGCCAGCTACCGTAGCTCAACACAACCACAGGATGCGTGCTCGGCGTTTTGTCTTCATCTGGAATAAACGTGCGGCCTTGAACAGGCTTCACTCCGAGCACATCGAAGTAGTTGCCCGATACGACCTGAGCGAAGACCTGTCTGTTTTCGCCCGCGCCCTTGCTCAAATTCACCGCCGCAAAGTTGAAAGCGGTGACCCCTGTAAAGACATCGGTCTTGTCGCGGTAGTCAAGAAAGTTGTAATGCGACACGGGCAGAGGGCCGGGATTTTTTGTGTCGGTCGTGAAAATAGATACCAGTTGGTTCGGCTCTTCGACCGGAAGTGGCGCGAGCAGAAAAGAACTGATTATGCTGAAGATTGCAGTGTTCGCGCCTATGCCTAAGGCGAGCGAAATGACAGCCACCGCAGTAAATCCGGGGCTTCTTAACAGCATCCGAAATCCATAGCGAATGTCTTTTAACAGAGTCTCCATTCTTCACCTCCAGAATCAATTAAGAATTAAGAATTAAAAATTAAGAATCGAGGATTGGAGAGCATCTCTTAATTCTTAATTTTTAATTCTTAATTTGCTACTCGTAACGAAGCGCGATCATCGGGTCAACTTTCGTAGCGCGCCGAGCAGGCACGAAACAGGCTCCCAGAGCCACTCCTATCAGAATAGCCGAAATTAACGCGAACGTTGCCGGGTCTGTAGCAGACACGCCGAACAGCAGACTCTCAATCAGGCGAGTCAACATCAAAGCCGCAACCGCGCCTATCGCTACGCCTATCAGCGCCAGCGTCAACCCATAACCTAAAACCATCTTTAGTATGTCGCGCCTACTTGCTCCGAGCGCGATGCGAATGCCTATCTCGTGTTTACGCTGAGTGATCGAATAACTCATCACGCCGTACAGGCCGACTGCCGCTATCACCATAGCTACAATGGCGAATATGCCGAGCAAAAGCATGTTCGAGCGCCGCCGGGCGACCGAGCGGGAAACGAGTTGCTCGACCGTGCTGACGTTGTAGATCGGTTGATCGCGATCAACGGCCAGGACTGCTTCGCGCAAAGTCTCGCCAAGCGCGGCGGCGTTTTGAGGACTGCGCGCTACGATGGTCATAAAGGGCCAGGGTCTTTTGAGGTACGACACATAGACTTCTGCTCTCGCTTTGCTGGCCTGTCCCAGATGCTTCACATCTCCGACAACTCCTACGATCTCGAACCACTCGTCGCCTTCGATCTGCAACCGTTTGCCAATGGGGTCTTCATCAGGCCAGTCGCGACGCGCGGCTGACTCGTTAATAATGACGGTTCCCGTGGCTTCAGCGTTATCACGCTCGGTGAAGGCGCGACCTTTCAGAACAGGAATGCCCATGGCGCGAAAATAATCAGGGCTTATCACGCGGTAATCGGCAGAAGAACTTGTCTCTGCGTTGTTGCCTGAACGCCCTTCGATGTTGAAACTACGACTGCTGTTGCCGGGAGTCAGAGGGAGCCGCGAGATTGCTGCAGCCAATTCGACGCCGGGCGCAGCCTGAATTTGCTGAAGCGCTTGTTGAAAGAATCTTGCCTGATCGCGCTTTTCAGGATATTTCGCTTGCGGCAGAGTCAGTCGCATCGTCAGCACGCTTTCGGTGGCAAATCCCAGATCAACTTGCTGCAAGCGAATGAAACTTTTAATCATCAATCCTGCGCCTATCAGCAATACAAGCGACAGCGCAATCTCAGCTACGATGAGCGCGCTGCGTATCGACGCGCCACGTCTGCCTTCGGTTGAGCCTCGACCGCTCTCTTTGAGCGATTCATTTATATCGGTCTTCGACGCCTGCATCGCGGGCAACAGTCCGAAGACAAGGCCGGTCAGAAGCGAAACCACCATAGTGAAGCCCAGCACCCTTGCATCAACGCCGATGTTTTGCAGGCCATGAATATCGGCAGGGATGAGCGCGACGAGCGGGCTTATGCCCCACATCGCCACGAGCAGCCCCGCGCCGCCGCCCGCCAAAGCGAGCATCACGCTCTCTGTGATCAACTGCTGCGCGATGCGTTGCCTGCTTGCTCCGAGCGCGACACGAATAGCGATCTCTTTTTGCCGCGTTGCCGCTCGCACCATCAGCAGATTGGCTACGTTCGCGCATACGATGAGCAACACGAAGCCTACTGCCCCGAACAGAATCAAAAGGATCGGGCGAACCTGACCGACTTCTTCTTCGCGCAGAGATACGAGGCTGCCGCCTCGCCCCATATTGTCGTTCGGGTATTGCTGTTCCAGACGGCTGCTAATGGTGTCCATTTCCGCCTGTGCTTGTTCGAGCGTGACGTTTGGCTTGAGCAGAGCTATCGCCCTGAAGTATTGATGACCACGATCGGCGGACGGGTCTTCTTTCAGGTTCAGAGGATTTTCAGGCACTCTGTAGCGAGAGCGAACCCACAGGTCGTTTCCTTCGGGAAAATCAAACCCGGCAGGCATGACGGCTGTGATCGCGAGAGGCTCTCCGTTAACTATAAGCTTTTGCCCGATGATGTTCGGGGCAGCGGAAAAAAGTCGCTCCCACAGAGCTTTACTTATGACGACGCTGCGCGAGTCCTGATCGTCGTCTTGAAACGCGCGGCCCAGCAAAGGCTGAACGCCTAAGACTTGAAACAGACTTGGATTAACGCGACTGCCCGGAATCTGCTCCGGCCTGTCCGTGCCTGTGATATTAAAATTGTCTTCCCTGAAAGCGGCGATGTGTTCGAAGACGGTGTTTTGATCTTTCCAATCAAGGAAGTTGGCCGGTGCCACTGCTTCTCG
>DATEKX010000374.1:0-5725 GCA_035277165.1 Blastocatellia bacterium
GAATGCTTTCAACGACAAAGAACCCGTGTTCACTCCTGACGGCAAACGAATGATCTACACAACAGACGAAAGCCCGCTGCCCGATGCGGCTTTTGGCATACTTCACCTTGCGGCTGTTCCGGTCGCGGGAGGCAAGGCGGAATACTTTACCGAAGACGAGGGTTCGTTCATTCATCCGGGCATAAGCGCCGACGGCAAAAACGTCTTTCTGGTGAAAATTGATGAAGCGAGCGGAAGGCACTCGCTCTGGCAATATGGCTTGGATGGCAAACCGCAGCGCGACCTGACTGAAAGGAAATTCGCGCGCATTCATCGCTACATTCAGAACACGACGAACGGGACACTGATATTGTGGGCGCAGGAAGAGACTGAACAGCAGGACGCTGTTTACCTGCTCGATCTGAAAACCGGAAAGGTCACAGACCTGCCCGACCCCGAGCAGCCGAAGCGCAGTCCCACCCTTTCGCCTAACGGCCAGTTGATCGCATTCGTCGGGCCTGCCGGTGCGGGCATACAGTTGTTCGTTTACGATTCGACGACGGGGCAGATTCAGCAATTGACTTACAAGCCCGCGATTCACCATTCGCCGGTATTCATCTCTGATCACGAAATCATGTTTGGCTCTGATCGCGATAAAGAGAATGAAATTTATATAGTTGATCTCATTCCGCCGACGGATGCCAAAAAAGAGAAAGACGAGAAAAAGAAATAGACCTCTTTGAATCGCGCTGAGGGAAGCGACCGTGACCGTTGCGAAAACATTCGATGTTTTTCTGTCACATAACAGCAAGGATAAACCTGCGGTCGAGCGCCTTGCACAAAAACTGCAACGCGAAGGGCTTGAGCCCTGGCTCGACAAGTGGGCACTTACTCCCGGCGGTCAGTGGCAGAGCGAGCTAGCCACCGGCATTCAGGTTTCGTCCGCGTGCGCAGTCTTCGTCGGGCCGCACGGACTCGGAGCATGGGAGAATGAAGAACTCGGCCTTGCTTTAGACCGCGCCGCGAAAGATCGTTCCTTTCGTCTTTTTCTGGTACTGTTGCCGGGACTTCCCGAACCGTTTGACTCCAACACGCTGCCTCCGTTTCTCAGCACTCGCACCTGGATCGATCTTCGCAGTGGAATAGAGAGCACACGCCCGTTTCAACTTCTCATCAATGCAATCAAAGGCATAGCACCCGGCCCTGACGCGCCGGTCGAAAAACGCGACGACATCTGCCCGTATCGCGGTCTGCGCACATTTGATGAAGAGCACGCAGAATTCTTCTTCGGGCGCGATTCGGACGTGCAGCGCCTTGTCGAGAAGTTGAAAGCCAGCCGTTTTCTCGCAGTCATCGGCGCATCGGGCAGCGGCAAATCATCGGTCGTTCGCGCGGGGTTGATTCCTGCGCTCAGGCGCGGCGCGCTGCCTGAAAGCCATACGTGGGCGATACGCGTGCTCACGCCGGGGGCGCACCCGTTGACTTCATTGGCCGCGCAACTGCTCAGGCTTTATCAACAGGACGCGATGCAGCAAACGCTAGATCAAATGATGGACGACGCGCGCAGCCTGCATCTGGCTGTGTCGCTTGCGATGGCCGAGCGCCCCGCAACCGAGCGCGTTGTGTGGGTGATAGATCAGTTTGAAGAAGTCTTCACGCTCTGTCGCGATGCGCGCGAACGAGAGC
Organism: Blastocatellia bacterium; assembly: GCA_035277165.1. Taxonomy (GTDB): domain Bacteria; phylum Acidobacteriota; class Blastocatellia; order UBA7656; family UBA7656; genus DATEKX01. Next base: position 1,666 of record DATEKX010000374.1, read on the forward strand.
AGTTCTTTTCAAATCTGCTTTACGCCGCTTCTATCCCGGATGGCCGCAACATCGTTCTAATCACTATGCGCGCGGACTTCTATCAGAAGTGCGCTGCTTACTCAGAGCTATCGGCTCGCATCGCCGCGCATCAATCTCTGGTCAGCCCTATGGAGCGAGACGCGCTGCGACAGGCGATTGAAGAACCTGCGTGGCGCGTCGGCCTTGAGCTTGAGCAAGGATTGGTCGAGACGATTCTCGAAGACCTGGCTAATCAGCCGGGCGCTCTCCCGCTTTTAGAGCATGCGCTGTTGGAGTTGTGGGAGCGGCGGCGCGGTCGAATGCTTACGCTTGAAGCGTACCGCGAAAGCGGCGGAGTTAACGGCGCAATCGCAGCGCGAGCAGACGCCATATGGGGATCGCTCGACGAAGGCGACCAGTCTATCGTGCGGCACATAATGTTGCGCTTGACTCAACCGGGCGATGGGACTGAAGACACAAGACGGCACGCGGCGATGAGCGAGCTTATTACCTCTGCCAATGAACTTGAGGCAGTCGAAAGCGTTGTGCGAACGCTTGCCGATGCGCGTTTGTTGATGACCGGAACGGACGAACAGTCGGGCGAAGAAGTTGTAGATGTTTCGCACGAAGCGCTGATTCGCGGCTGGCCCAGATTGCGTCGCTGGATTGATGAAGACAGAGTCGGGTTGAGAGTTCACCGCCGCCTGACCGAGTCAGCGCAAGAGTGGCAGCGAATGAATCGGGATGAGGGAGTCTTGTATCGCGGCGCGCGGCTGGCGCAAACAGTAGAGTGGCGCGAGCGCAATCAAGATTCAGTGAATGAGTTGGAGCGGGAATTCTTGAACGCGAGCGTCACCTTGCAATCGGGCGAGCAACTCGCGGCTCAACGTAGAAGGAGGCGAACCGTTGCCGGGCTGACCATCGCGCTCGTGCTCATAAGCCTGTTTGGAGTTGTGGCCGTCAGGCAGTATTTGCGCGCGTCTCAAGAAAGAGATGAGTCACGGTCGCGCGAGTTGGCGGCAAACGCTTTGTCTGAGTTGCCCTTAGACCCTGAGCTTGCCTTGCTGCTTTCGATGGAAGCCGCATCCTTGTCGCCCACGGCTCAGGCCGAAGATGCGTTGATACAATGTCTGTCAGAGTCTCGCGTGCAGGCGGTTATGCGCGGCCATTCGGGTGGATTGAATCGCGCCCGGTTCAGTCTTGATGGGAAACATGTAATTACGAGCGGAGGCGATGGCGCAGTGCGAGTCTGGGATACCAGCACAGGTGATGATCTTATTGAAATGAGCGGCGCGAAAGACCCAATCATCGAAGCCGCCATGAGTCCCGACGGGAAGTTCATAATGTCGGCGGATGAAAAAGGCATACAGCGGTTATGGGATTGGAGTACGGGAAAAGAGATCAAGTCTTTCAAAAGCCTTTATTCAAATTACTGTTTCAGCCCTGACGGAAGGCTGGTTCTGACCTTCGGAGATAATGGCGAATGGAACCTTGTAGAACCGGCTTCGGGGAATGTCGTAAACCGTCTGGCTGTTGACAGCACTTTTAAAGAAGATGACCCACAAGTAAGAGTTGCTTTCAGTTTTGATGGACGACTGATCGTGTTAGATAACAACACTAAGACAGAGATATATGACACCAGCACGGGGCGTGCTTTGTCGAGTATGCAAGGAGTATTGCCAACCTCTTTGCGCTCTCCTTTCAGCCCTGATGGAAAGTTTCTTCTGCTGGAAGATCAATTTGATTACACGCTGGGAGTCTGGGATACGAAAACAGGCAAAAAGATAAACACGCTTGCAGGACATAATGCGGCTGTCAATACGGTTGATTTCAGCCCGGATGGAAAATTTATAGTAACAAGCAGCGCCGATCACAGGGCTATAGTATGGAGCTTAAGCAATGGACAACGAGTCTCAACGCTGAACGGGCACACGGGGGAAGTCCACAGCGCCGCCTTCAGTCCTGACAGTCGATACCTAATAACTGCAAGCGATGATCGCACGGCGCGAGTCTGGGAAGCTCAAACGGGAGACCTCATTGACGTATTGCGAGGACATCAGGACGATTTGCAGACGGCCTTCTTCAGTCCCGATGGCAGACTGGTAATAACGGCGAGCCTGGATAATACAGCGCGCGTCTGGTCGGTGAGCCACGAAGAGAATTTAACAAGTCTATCCGGTCACACAGACCTACTGACCAGTATTGCGATCAGCGATGAGGGAGGCATGGCGGCAACAGCAAGCCTTGACGGCACTGCGCGGATTTGGAATACAAAAGACTGGCAATTGATCAAAGAGTTACAAGGCCATCAGAAGGCAATTCAAAACGCGGAAATCAGTTCTGATGGAAAGCTCATGGTTACGGCGAGCGATGACCAGACGGTGCGCGTTTGGGATGTTCCGGCAGGCCGGGAACTCTACCAGTTGAGACGCTCAACCGACGGAGATAAGGCGGCCAAGGCCACGTTCAGTCCCGACGGGAAGCTGATAGCCGTGTATGGGTTGAACAGCGAGATAGAAATTCTGGCGGCAGGCACCGGGCAATTGCAGGCAAAAATTGACAGCGATCTTAACAGCACTTGTCGTTTCAGCCCCGATAATCGTTTTGTTTTGACAAGCACTTCCAGTTCTGGCGGCAGACAATCCAATTTCCGAATTTGGGATACGACAAGCGGGCAGGCTGTTGAATGGCCGGAAGATCCGAAAAATTTAACAGGCGCGGCATTCAGCCCCACGGGCAAGCTCATTGCGACGGGTGATTATCAGGGTGTAACGCGCATTTTCGAGCTTGATACACGAAAGCCTCTGCGCGAGTTGGAAGGCCCTAAACATGTGGTGACGGCTATAGTCTTCAGCCCGGACGGGAAACTGCTGGCAGTGGCGACTGAGGATAATTCCGTGCGAATCTGGAGCGCCGAGACCGGCGAGGAATTGACAAATCTGCGCGGTCATACCAATCAGATATTCAACGCCAGATTCAGTCGGGATGGAAAGTTTATTTTTACCGAGAGCTTAGATAACACCGCTCGGATATGGCAATCGGGCAGGGGCCTGTCTCTGGCTCAGGTGCAGAAGAACTCGAAGAGCGCAGGCCTCTCCATATTTGCGCCGAGTTTCGATGGGAAATTCATCATCAGTCAGGCAGGAAATAATGCTCAGATTCACCCCTGCGAATTGTGCGGCTCTATCAAAGAGTTGATCGCGCTTGGCCGCTCACGCACTTCAAGACAGCTTACGCCCGAAGAACTCAAGAAGTACGTTCATCATTGAATCCGTAGCCACGAATTGCACGAATGTTTACGAATTATAGCAATTTGCAATTGAATGAGAGCTGTAGGGGCAGGGCTTGTCCCTGCCCGGATGGTCGCAAGACCATGACAGTCATCGCCTGTCGGCGATTCGGGCAGGGACAAGCCCTGCCCCTACAATTGGTGATGGGTCGCACTCTATTGCAAATCGCTATAATACGAATGATTAAGATCGTCAGGGCTGTTTGCTGCGAAGCTCTTTCGCTTTCTGATACTCGCGGTTTGCCTCCGTCTGCAATCCCTGACTGTAAAGAGCGTGGCCGAGTTTCGTGTGGAGCACATCGTCAGCGGGCTTTAGCGCGATTGCCTTGCGAAATGCTTCAGCCGCGCGTTGCCACTGCTGCTTTGAGAAGCATTCATCGCCAATCGCGACAAATATGCCGGGGTTGGTTGCATCGAGCGCAGCCGCACTCTCTAATTCCGAGAGCGCTGCTTCGTTCTGCTGGCTGCGATAAAAAAGCGCGAGGTTGTAATGAGGCGTGGCCCATTTCCCATCAAGCTCTGATGCGCGTTTGAACGCTCGTTCTGCGCGCCACGAATCCAACTTGCCTTGATAAACCAGTCCGAGCGCATTGTGGACGGCTGCCAGGTTTGAATTCTGCAATGGCGTTAAGGCCCGCTCTGCTTCATCGTAAAACTGCAAAGCGATGAGCGCCTGTGCCGCGCTTAATTTTTCAAGCGATGCGATGTCTGCGCTGTCAGGTTTGAGAGACCGGGCGCGCGCAAGCATCTGGCCTGCGCGCCTGAAATCCT
>DATEKX010000375.1:0-12567 GCA_035277165.1 Blastocatellia bacterium
GGTTAGCTTGAAACGAGAGGCAGAAAGAGAGTAACTCATGAAAGCCCACATCAGCTTAGGTCGAATCTTCGGCGTGCAGGTAGGACTGCACTACAGTTGGTTCATCATAGCGTTGCTTGTGATGTTTTCGCTCGCCGGGCAATTCTATATTTCAAACCCCGGCTGGGGCGTGGGATTGGTATGGATATCAGCGATAACGACCGGACTGCTGTTTTTCGCGGCGTTGCTGGCGCACGAGCTTTCCCATGCGGTCGTCGCTCGTCGGCGAGGACTGCCTGTGCGCGGGATCACTCTTTTCGCCCTCGGCGGCGTAGCTCAAACTGAAAAGGATTCCGCCGACGCAAAGACAGAATTCTTCATAGGCATAATCGGGCCAATCACGAGCTTATTGATCGGGCTTTTATGCCTGGGGCTGGCGTGGATCGTCGGTTGGCCTCCCACGACGACGGCCAATACGCCGGTTATAGCCATACTTGTATGGCTCGGCTACATAAACCTGGCGATTGCGTTATTCAATATGATTCCAGGATTCCCGCTCGATGGGGGGCGGGTGCTTCGGGCGGTCGTCTGGTGGGCGACAAAGGATGTTGCCCGCTCAACGCGCATTGCCGCAAGCGCCGGACAGTTCGTGGCATTCGGCCTGATACTGTTCGGCCTCTTCCGCTTTTTTGGCGGCGAAGGTCTGGGCGGTTTGTGGTTTGTTTTAATCGGCTGGTTCCTGTTGGATGCTGCCCGCGCCAGCTACGCGCAAGTTGAGATAAACGAGACTTTCAGCGGCGTGCGAGTCAGCGACGCTATGGCGCGCGAATGTGTAGTCATAGATGGCCGGTTGACCCTTGAAACTTTTGTGGATGAGGTATTGATACGGACAGGCCACCGCTGTTTCTTCATAGGAAAATCAGGCCGAATTTCGGGCCTTATAACAGCGCACGAAATCAAGAAAGTAGCTCGAAATCGCTGGCCTTACCTGATAGTTGCTGACGTGATGCGCCCGATAAGCGAGCTTCACACCATCACACCGGATGCGCCAATCACAGATGCCTTAGAAATGATGGGCCGCGAAGACCTGAACCAGTTGCCGGTCACGCGCGATGGTCATCTTGAAGGGGTTGTCTCTCGCGCCAATGTTTTTCGACTTCTCCAGAACCGCGCTGAATTACAGATTTGAAACAGGGGATATAAGAATGGAAAGCACAAGATCGATGAACGTGGAAAAGGGACTCAAAGGAATGACTGTGCTCAGGATTGACACTGCAGACAAGATGGGAGAAGTATCGGACGCGATCCTTCACCCTATAGAAGGAAGAGTAATAGGCATACTCGTTCGCACCGGTGAAGGCCCGGAACGCGTCCTTGCTACGCGGGACTTCTTTATCGGTAAAGACGCGGTCATGACAAAAGCGGAAGCGCGTTTCGTTGATGAAAGAAGCGGTCAACGGATGGAAGGCGGAGTGCCCGCTATTGGAAAGATCATCGGCACTAATGTCGTCACCGACAACGGTAACCTGCTTGGCCGCGTGAGCGAGGTGCATATCTCGCTTGATACACCACACGCGGTTTACTGTGTGGCTGAATCAACTTTGCAAAGATTTCTAGGAAACGGTTTCTACATCGCGGGCGACCTGCCGATTACGTATTCGGAAGATAGAGTCCGTTTGATCGTTCCAGCCGATACTGAGGAGAGGTATGCGGTAATGACTGTCAACGAAGCGTTTGGCGCGCAGCGTCAAGGAGCAGGGCGATGAGAGAAAGCAAAGGAGAATCGGGTTTGGTGAGAAATCAGTTGACACGGTTTCCGGCAGATGAATCTGTCCAGGAGGTCTCAGAGCTTTTGCAATATCCTATCCTGAGTTGTCCTCAGTGCGCGCAAAGGTGGCTCGTCGGCAGTATGCACAACCATGATTTGCACCGGTGTAAGTCCTGCGGGTATGCCTTCAGAATCTACATTGAACGCTCAAAAAGGATGCCTGAGAACAGCGTGTAAACCAAAAACGATCCGAGTAGTCATCGATTTATTTAAGGCTGCGGCTTAGATGCCTGCTACTTCTTGCCGCGTCGCAATTCTCTTCATTATCTAGTTCCGATTATGCTTTACTGTAATCTGGTGTCGTTGGTCTGAAGTGTGATGAGATCATTGCGAATGCTAAGAGAAACCGTTGCGCGTGTTTAACTGAAATGCATAAGGTCCGTGGTGAAAGCACAGCTTTTGGGCAGCCCGGTAATGAACCTCGATGGGCGCATGCAAATAAAGATGGAGTGGGAACCGCGTACTCGGCTGATAGCCGCATCTGGTTCACTCTCTGGAATGGCATTCTCACCGAAGTTTACTCTCCGACAGTGGACCGCCCTCAACTGCGCGACCTCCAATACCTCATCACCGACGGAAAGAGCTTTCTTCACGAAGAAGCGCGAGACCTTAAATCTACAGTCGAGCGCCTGTCGCGCCACGACCTCGGATATCGCGTAGTCAATTCCGATCCCGAAGAGCGCTACATAATCATAAAAGAGATTATCTGCCATCCACACCTTCCCTGCATCTTGCAGCACACTCGCATCGAAGGCAATGAAGAATTTTTAACGGGTCTTAAACTCTACGTCCTTTGCGCCCCTCACCTGGAAATGGGAGGCAGCGGCAACAACGCTTATGTGATTGAGGTCGGAGGCCGGGAAGTATTGGCCGCTGAAAAGAATGGGATGTGGCTCGCATTAGAAGCGACTGTGCCATTCGCTCGCACCTCGTGCGGTTACATGGGCCGAAGCGATGGCCGGACCGACCTGACCGACAACTTTCAAATGGACTGGGAATTCGATCAAGCGCTCGATGGCAACGTCGCGCTGATGGGCGAAATCGCTCTTGAAAAGCAGCGCGAGTTCACGCTCAGTTTATCGCTGAGCGATTGCCCTCATGGCGTAGTCACGGGCCTCTTTCAATCTCTCAGCACTCCATTCAAAGACCATCGCAAGAAGTACATTAAACAGTGGGACGGGCCTTGCAAAAAGATACTTCCTTTAGAAAAGCTATCAGGCGACGGCGGCAATCTTTATCATGCGAGCTACAGCTTGCTTCTGGCCCACGAGGATAAGACCTATCCCGGCGCAGTCGTCGCATCGCTTTCAGTTCCATGGGGGGAAGCGAAAGGCGATGCGGACGCGGGTTATCACTTGGTCTGGGTCCGTGATATGTCCAACAACGTTTCAGCTTTGCTCGCCGCCGGAAATACCGAAACGCCGTTGCGCGCGCTAATCTACCTTGCCGCCTCTCAGCAAGAGGACGGAGGATTCCCACAAAACTTTTGGGTAACAGGCCAGCCCTATTCTCATGGCATACAGCTTGACGAGGTCGCCTTTGCGATCATGCTGGCGTGGCGGCTGAGTCGAGCGAACGCGTTGCAAGATTTTGATCCTTACACGATGGTGACGAGGGCTGCGAGTTATTTAATAAATAGCGGCCCGGTGACCCCGCAGGAGCGGTGGGAAGAAGCAAGCGGTTACTCGCCTTCGACTCTGGCATCAACCATCGCGGCCCTGATATGTGCGGCTTGCTTTGCGCGCGAGCGCAAGGATGAAGTAACAGCTCGTTTCCTGGAGGGATACGCAGACTTTTTGGAATGCCACATCGAAGATTGGACGGTCGCTACAGAAGGCACGGTAATCCCTGAAATCAAGCGGCATTTTATTAGAATTCTTCCTGTAGATACGGACGAAACTCGACCCGGCGAGCGCCCGAACAGTGCCGTGCTCAACATCGGCAATCGCACACCTGATGGTGTATTGAAAGTCCCGGCTAAAGAAGTGGTTGACGCAGGCTTTTTAGAACTCGTGCGGTATGGAATCCGAAAGCCGGATGATCCTCTCATTGTAGATTCTCTTCGCGTGATAGACTACGCGCTCAAAGTAGATACTCCGTCCGGCCCATGCTGGCGGCGTTACAGTCACGACGGCTACGGTCAACGAGATGATGGCGGCCCTTTTGTGAACTGGGGAAAGGGCCGCGCATGGCCTTTGCTCACGGGGGAGAGGGGCCACTATGAGCTTGCCGCAGGTAATGACTTTAAATTCCTCATTCGAGCGATGGAAAGTTTTGCCTCGCCCGCTGGCCTGCTGCCCGAACAGATTTGGGACGAGCCTGACAGGCCCGATATTCATATGTATCTGGGGCGACCAACAGGGGCAGCCATGCCGCTTTTGTGGGCGCACGCGGAATATATCAAAATGCTGCGGTCAGCCTATGACAAAGAGGTCTTCGACTTGATCCCGGAAGTTGTCGAGCGATACAGGGCGCGCAACTCTTACAAGTGCTTAGAGGTGTGGCAGCCGAATCGGCAGGCGCGCGCGGTGAAGGCAGGAACCGTACTGCGGATTGTTGCGCCGACTTCGTTCGGACTTCGCTGGTCAATTGATGAATGGCAGACTGTCGAACAAAGCTCCTCATCACCCGCAATCTCTAAAACAGAATTTGTAGACATACCTGTTGCTTCCAATCAGCAGGCCCCTATCCGCTTCACTTTTTTTCGGACTGCGAGCGGCAGGTCTGATGAGCGCGAATACGAGATAGCCATTCAACAATGAAAACCGGGTAACCGCTCTTCGATAGTGAGTATCATAGCATCTCTACATAACCCCATTTAATCTGACAATATCCACAACGCCAGCGTGATGGTAACGGGCGAATAATACGGATATGCTATGAGTGTGGGGAAGAGTACAATAGGCCTTCGAACTTATTCGGTTAATGAGGCCGCTTATAATGTCGTATGCTCGATTTTAGTATCAAACTTATCAGCAGCATGCAAGATCTAACCTCGCTGGCCGCCCGGCTGGATTCGGTCTCTGCTCTGGCGCTCGACATTGAGACTGTTAACTGGTGGGATCGCCAGATCGAGCGTGTGTCGCTCATCCAGTTAGCTTTCCGCGAAGGCCCCCAACTGCGGGTCGCAGTCATTGACGCTCTTGCCGAAATCGATCTTGATCATCTCCGTCCACGCCTTGAGCTGGGCGCAGTGACGAAAGCGATCCACAACGCGGCCTACGACGCGGTGCGCCTCTCGCGCCATTTCCGAATACACACCTCCCCGATCCACGACACAATGCTGGCGGCGCGGCGCAGCGGCGAGAAACGCTATTCACTTCAAGCGCAGGCGCAGGCGCGCCTCGGAGTTCAACTAGACAAAAGCGAACAGCGCAGCGATTGGTCCCGGCGTCCGCTCACCGTAAAGCAATTACGCTACGCCGCGCTGGATGCGGTCTGTACATTGTTGCTTTACGAAGACCAGATAGCGAGGGGGTTGTCTGCTAATTATCAACTGCGGGAGATGGCCCAATCGCCACAAACGTCGCTGCCCTTGATGGATGCTTCACATCCTGCTCCCGTTCCGATTGAAAGACCAAAGGTTGTGGGATCGGCAGCAAAAGTTGTGGGATCGGCAGAGGGACTGGACGCATCTGCCATCGCTTTGCTTGGCGTTGTGACTGAGCTGACCGGGCGTTACGGGCCGGACCGTCTGGCTGTATCAGCGGGTAGCGAGCGAGTGGGATTAGCAGGCTGGATCATTGATCGGACGTTGGGAGCGGAAACGGATTTAGATGAAGAGACTGCGAAACTCGGGATAGCTGAACTGTGCGAACGGGGGCTGGTCGGTCTCAATGCGGAGCGGAGACTGGAAGCGACCGAAGCGGGCGCAAGCCTTTGGCAGCGAGTTAAGCCAGCCTGAGCCTCAAGTTATAAGTCACCCCAGAGCTTTGCACAAAAAGTCGTTTAAGTGTTGGTGACTGTCTCCTTTCAGCCTTGTATGAGACTACAATCATTCACTGCATACTGAAGTTAGCCGTCACGGCTGAACTAGTACATCACCACCAGAGGCAGATTAGCTCGAAGGTCAAGTTTCTTGCCCTGTCTGCCTCCGTCAAATATTAGCTCCATAACCGCTGCCTTCCCGCCTTCAATCATCACAACTCCATTCCGATTGAGCATATCGGCTGTTGATGTCAGTTTCTTCTCAACTGCTGTGATCTTGACTCTAGTTATCCTCTTAACATCTAGTCCGTGCATCTCCATTTTTGAACGGATTTCCCGCAAAACAGTATCGGAAACTGACAGATAATCCGGCACAATAAAGTACATTGGCTCTTTGTAGGTAATTACGTCTTGGGCGAACTCAATTGTTGTATTTGGCTTCATCCACTCAGCCCAGTATTTAATTACTGGGAATGGGGCGGCGCTTGCTTTTCCGGGTAGATAGTGGAGTCCGATGCCGAACGGTGATGCTCCTGTTTGCTTCCATTGCGCACGTATCTTCATATCAATGCCGGTTCTTGCCGCATTCTTTGTGGCAGCTTGCTCATCATCGACCCATATCAACTCAAGATAAGCGTTCTCAAAGACGAAAACCTTTGAAGCGGTACCCTGCCCGATGTGGTGAGTAGTTTCACCGAAAGCCTTAAGGCCAATGTCTTCAAGTGCCTTGATCTCTGGCGCACCTTTTGTCACCCATATCAAAATATGATCAAGTTCTAAAGGAAAAGTCTTTGCTGTTGATGATTGGCAGGCGAGAAGGCAAGCGCTACCAGGAAGGGAAACAGCCAGGAAGATTACTACGGAAGCCAGCGAAGCGAATAAAAGAAGCCGTTTGTTATAAAGCATTGTTGCCTCGATTAATTACATTCTGCGGCAATAAGGATACTTCCTGTAACGGGCGCATTTTATATCACAATCACCTTATGATTAAAAGCATAGGCTCGCAGTGTTGACCTGCCTCCCACGGATGAAAACAGGCGCAGGGCTGTAGAGAGTTTGTCGAAGTGGCAGAAAACAAATTGTCACAATGGATATGGAGCAAAGAAAGGAGGCCGCGTCTTGGTGTTGAAGCAACTGACCTTCAAACCCCCACACGAAACGGTGTAAGCACATCCCAAAACAAGAGCCGCCGCGCTTTTTACTGATAGGCCAAAAATCCGTCCCTTTTGCTAAGTCTAATTATACCTCATTTTAATCGTGCTGCGCTTGCCCGTTCGGTGATGGCACGTCAGTCGCTCTACTTAGTCTGACTCGGCAGTCGGAGAGTCAGGGAGGAAATTGAGGATGGCAACCAACGCGATTTCGGTTCAATCAGATGCTGGCGTGAATGCGGCCCTTTCGGGCGAACAGATGAGCGGGTTTGAAGAGCTTTACCGCAAACACTATCGCAGAGTCTATTCGATATGTCTGAGGATGACGGGCAACGTAGCCGAAGCCGAAGACCTTACTCAAGAAGTTTTCATTCAGTTGCATCGCAAGATCGGCTCGTTTCGCGGCGAAGCAGCTTTTACGACCTGGCTTCATCGCCTGACTGTAAATCAGGTGCTGATGCATTTCCGCAAACGCTCAGTCAGGTCTGAGCTTACGACAGATGACGGCGAGATGCCCGATTCGGTTGATCCTGATACGATCAACCCGGAAGCCATGCCCATCGTTGACCGCATAGGGCTTGAGAATGCCATCGCTCAATTGCCCAGAGGCTATCGCACGGTCTTTGTGCTGCACGATGTCGAAGGTTACGAACACGAAGAGATAGCACGAATACTCGGCTGCAGCGCGGGCACATCGAAATCGCAGTTGCACAAAGCAAGATTGAAACTGCGCCGCCTGCTTCAGCAGCGCGCAAATGCTGCGTAATGATGATTTCAAATTCGGAGTCTACAGGCTGCCGACCTCTGAAAGGTTGGCAGCCTTTCAATTTCACGCCTGAATTTCTGCCAGTTTCCAACGCTGTTGTCCTTTGGTAGTATCAATGTAAGGCACTGCGCCTTATCACTTGCTTACCGGAAGTTGGGGAGCGTCAAGCGAGCATGGAAAAACAGGCATTGTCGGAAGTAGGTGACGAATTAGCGCAACGCGGCGACCGCGAGCTTATAGTCGCGTGTTTGGAGGGCGATTCGACGGCGTGGGAAACCCTAATCACTCGTTACCAGCGACTTATCTACTCAATCCCGATGAAAGCCCGTTTGTCGTCGGATGACGCGGCGGATATTTTTCAATCCGTCTGCCTTAAACTTTACGAAAAGCTCTCGACCCTGCGCGACTACGAGCGTATAAGCTCGTGGCTGATTACGACGACTACGCGCGAGGTCTGGCGCGTCACGGCCCGCAATCGCCGCGATATGACAACCGCCTCAAGCGATGAAGAGAGCGCGGACGCTATAAACCAGATTCCGTCCACAGGGCCGCTTGCCGACGAGCAGCGACAGGCGCTTGAGCAGCAGCAGATAGTTCGTGAGTCTGTAGAGGCTTTGCCCGAACGATGCCGCAATCTCGTCACGATGCTCTTTTATGAAAAGGACGAACTGAGTTACGCCGACATCGCGCGAAGGATGAATATGCCTGTGCCTTCGGTAGGGCCTACGCGGGCTCGCTGCCTGGAAAAATTAAAAAAAATTTTGCAGGACAAAATTTAAGTTACTTTGTGTATTTTTTCGTCCATTCGCCGCTCTACAATCATGATAAGGCTAAGGCTCAGGAGCTAAAAAACAATGAAATGCCCTAAATTCGAGCAATTAGTAGATTATCTGGACAATCGCCTCACAGAAGCGGAGTCTGCGCGCGTCCGAGCGCATCTGGCTACCGATTGCCAAACCTGCTCCGAAACGCGCGGCTGGTACGCGAGCGTGCGCGCAATAACGGCAAGCGACGAATCAATCGAGCCGCCGACCTGGGTTGTCAAACGCGCGGTCAGAATATTCGAAACGCAGCACAACCGCCCTCGTCTGGTTGAGCGTATCGGTCAGGCAGTAGCTTCTCTCGTGTTCGATAGCTTTGCGCGCCCGGCTGTATCTGGCGTGCGCTCAACTGAAACAACCAACCGGCAGTTGCTTTATCGCGCGGGCCATTACAGCATAGATTTGCAGGTCGCTCCGTCCGATCAATCGCGCGCAGACCTGATCGGGCAGGTGCTCAGAGAAGGCGAAACGACATTCGAGTCTGTGTCAGGGCTGCGCCTTGAAATCGCTCGCGGCGGCGAGCCGACATATTCCACCGTTACGGACGCGATGGGCGAATTCAAGATCAGCGCAATGGATTGCGGCGTGTATGATTTGCGAGTCGAGCTATCCGAAGGCAGCATAACCGTTCCGCAGTTGCCCGTAACACAATCCTAAACTCCCCAAATCCGAGACAAGCTTTGAAGGCATTTGCGAGCCACGGTGCAGGTGCGAACCAGGGAAATGAGCAGAGAACTTGCAGACAATTTGATAAAGGCTGAAAGCGCGGATGCCTTCTTGCGTCAACAAAATATCGCTCCCGGCTGGCAAACGATTTCTGCTCTCAAGTCCGAAGTGGATCGCCTGATCGGCGCTGATCTCAATGCCGCGCAGGTTCTGGCCGAACGCACGGAACAACTGGCCGATGCATTCGGCGATTCGCTCTCTAAAGCGTTTGCTGACGCGGGCCGCGCGCGAGTCCTGCATCATCTGGGCCGGTACGCGCAGTCTGAACAGCTTTACGATAGCGCAGTGAGCGCGCTGCGCGCTGCGCGTTTCACAAACGACGCGGCGATTATCGAGATGCATAGAGTCTTCGCGCTCACGCAGATGGGGCGTTACGATGAAGCGCTCCGAGTCGCGCGCGCAGCCCGCAGAGTGCTCAAACTGGGCGAGCCTGTTTATCTCGCCCAGCTTGAAACAAACGTCGGCATCATCTACTACCGACTTGATCGCTACAAAAAAGCGCTTGAGCATTACGAGCGAGCGCGCGAAATTCTGGCGTCGTCGGGCGATGAAACGATGCGCGCAGTGATTGACACGAATCGCTCGCACGTTTTGATGGAACTGGATCGCCACACAGAAGCGCTCGCGCTGCTTGAGAGCGCAGCCCTTGCGATGCAAGCCGCAGGTCAAAAGCTGTGGGCCGCGCAAACGCAATTTCACATAGCATACCTGCAGTTTTTGCGCGGCAACTATAACGCCGCTTTGACGACTCATTATCAAGCTCGCGAGCAACTGCTTGAACTTGGCAGCACACAACTCGTCGCGTGGTGCAATCACGAAATCGCAGAGATACTTCTCGCCTTGAACGCCTTCGATGACGCGGCGGACAGCGCGGCGGCGGCGCGAACAAGTTTCACGGAACTGGGCATGCCTTACGAAGCGGCGCAGGCCACGTTTGTTCACGCGCTTGCGGCAATTGGCCGTCAGCAGTTCGACGAGGCCCGTAACGATCTGGGCGAAGCGCGGCAGGTCTTTGCGCAAAACAACAACAAGCCGCTCACCGCACTGGTTGACACCTATCTGGCAGAGCTTGCCATCCATCACAACAACCCTTCGGAAGGCGCTCAGTTTGCCGCATCGGCTTTGCGCGTTTTCGCTCAACAGAAGCTCTCGACCCGGCTCGCTTATGCGCGATTGCTTGCGGCGCGCGCGGCTTACGAGATGGGCGATTTAACCAGAGCCGCGCGAATGAGCAAGACCGCCCTTGAATCGGTTGAAGGATTATATTCGCCCGTAGTTGCGTACCAGTGCCATCATTTGCTCGGTCGCATCGAGCGCGACCGCAAACGCGGCTCGCTCGGGCTCGACAGTTTTCGTCGCGCGGTCGAGGTGATCGAGAAGATGCGCGGCGGCATTGCGGCTGATGAATTCAAAACGACTTTTTTGCGCGACAAGATCAACGCTTACGAAGATGCGATTGCTGCCTGTCTGGATGAAGGCAGCGATGAAATGGTCGTCGAAGCTTTCAAGCTGGTTGAGTCGAGCAAGTCGCGCGCGCTGGCCGACCTGCTCGCGCGTTACGTGCGAGGAGGGGTTCGCGGAGACGTTGAAGACGTAGCGCCCGGACTCAAAGCGCCCGGACTCAAGCCCGAAACTCGCGAACGACTATCCAAGCTGATCGAGGATTTGAACTGGTACAACTCGCAAGCAGGGCTGGCCGAAGACAAAGGCGACCAGCGCAGTGCCGAAGTGGCCGACCGTTATCGCCACTCCGTCGCCCGATGCGAACGGCAGATAGCGCAGCTTTTCAGGCGCATGGAAATCGAAGCCCCCGCTTTTGCCGACATTCAACGAATGCAAGCCACATCCGCTTCAGACCTTCGTGAAGCGCTCGACCCATCCGAGACGGTGATCGAATATTTCACAACAGGCGATCATGTGTCGGCCTTCATCGCTTCGCGCGAAAGCTTCAAGGTCGCGCGAAAGATTGCGTCCAAAAGCGAAATCGAGCGAGTGCTTGCGACGCTCAGGTTTCAGATAGAAAAATTCAACTACGGCCCCGATTATGTCGAAGCCTACTTCGGCCAACTCAGGCGCGGGACAAACGAAAGCTTACAACAACTTTATAAAGCGGTCTTTGCGCCGCTCGAAGCAACGGTCGCAACTGATCGTTTGATCATCATTCCGCACGGCGCGCTTCATTACGTTCCTTTTCATGCGCTGACTGACGGGAGCAATTACCTGATAGAGCGGTTTGAAATCTCTTACGCGCCGAGCGCATCCGTATTCAAGCTCTGCCGCGCCCGACGCGACTCGGCTCAAATACCGGACTTCAAATTCGAGATTTCAGAGATGGTTGCTCTTGGGCTTGCAGAGACCGGAACGCCAAGCATCAATGAAGAGATGGATGCGCTTGCCGCGCTTTTTCCCGGCGCAGTGATGCTGACCGGGGAGAACGCGACGCGCGCGAATCTTTTGCAATCTGCGCCGCATGGCAGGTTTCTGCATCTGGCTTCGCATGGTTATTTCAGGCGTGACAATCCGATGTTTTCATTTTTGAAACTGGCGGACTCGAATCTGCACTTTTACAACTTGCTCGATCTGAAGTTGAACGCGGAAATGGTGACTTTGTCGGCGTGCCACACGGGAGTCAATAAAGTCTTCCCCGGTGACGAGCTTCATGGACTTGTGCGCGGCTTTCTTTACGCGGGCGCGCCTTCTGTGGTCGCAAGCCTCTGGGCCGTAAGCGACCGCTCGACTGCAGATTTCATGCGCGAGATGTATTCGCACATCCGCGCGGGCGCAACCAAGCGCACGGCGCTTCGTCGCGCTCAGCTTTCGATCAAAGATGCATACGGCCACCCGTATTACTGGGCGCCGTTCGTGTTGATGGGAAACCCTGAGTGAAGCAAAGGCAAATAATGAGCGGCTCAGGTATAATGTTAGGTTTAATCGAATAAGGTGTTAGTTATGAGATACAAGGAGCGCAGGTTTACCCAGTTGTTCAAAGCAGTTTCATTCGCACTGATGACGCTGATCGTCATCGCGACTTTTTCTGTTCGGTCGCAGGCGCAAGAACCCGGCGACGATTTCATTAGAGGCGAAGTCGTGGTCGAGATAAAGCCGGGAACTTCGATTGACGCTATCAACGCGCGCTACGGCACGACTACAAAACAGAGAATCTACGGGACGAACATCTACAGGCTTGCCACTCCGAAGGGCAAGAAAGAAAAGAAGTATCGCAAGAAGATTGCTAAAAACGATGACGTGTTGAGCGCATCGCTCAATCCTGTGATCGCGACTCCGCTCAACGTCTTTGGGCGAGCGGTTATCGGTTTCCCCGGTGATCGCCCGACGACGGGGCAGGGAAGACCTCAATATATAACTCAA
>DATEKX010000376.1:0-2432 GCA_035277165.1 Blastocatellia bacterium
ACTGTCCCGCTTGTCAGGCGGAATTTCCGATCACAGGACAGTTCTGTGTATATGATGGTAATTCTCTCAGAGAAGACGTGAAGATCACGCCGCCAAAAGATTCGCCTTCTTTTTACGATCTTCAATCAATCGAATCAAAGAAACGATGCCCGCAATGCAATGCAGATTATGCGGTGACAACAACGTTTTGCCATTCGGACGGAACACGACTTGTAGAAATCAGCCCGCCCCCTAAACCCATTAAACCGGATTCGGAGATTGAGCCGTTCATCATCGGTCAGTATCGCTGTTTCGCTCGCCTCGGAGAAGGCGGTATGGGCATGGTCTACAAGGCTTATCATGTTCACCTTCAGAGGCTCTCGGCTGTAAAGGTGCTGCTGCCGCAAACGGCCATCATTCCTGATTCAGTCAGAATGTTTCGACGCGAGGCGCAGCTTGCTTCGAGCATCAATCATCCGAACAGCGTAATCATCTATGATTACGGCGAGGTGGACGCAAACCTGTTTTATCTGGCAATGGAGTTCATTCCCGGCAAAAGTTTGGCGAGCATAATAGAATCCAAAGACAAACAACCTCAACCTCTGCCGCTAGCTCGCTCGCTCAGCATAACGCGACAGATTTGCGATGCGCTTGATACGGCGCATCAAATGGGCATCATCCATCGCGACCTCAAACCGCAGAACGTTATGATTAACGAACGACCAAACAGACCCGATCTGGTCAAGGTCGTTGACTTCGGCATCGCGCGCTCTATGACGGTTCCGAGCGAATACGAAACGATGCCGGGAACGGTGATGGGCACACCCGCCTATATGTCGCCTGAGCAGGCGCGCGGAGACGTGCAATTGGACGCGCGCTCGGACATTTATAGCCTCGGGGTGATGGTGTATCAGATGTTGAGCGGCACATTGCCCTTTCCAGTGAAAGGGCTATCTCTGTGGCAGCAGGTAAATCATCGCGCAACTCTCAATACGCCTCCGCCTTCGTTGCGCGAGTTTTATCCAAGCTTGAAGATACCTTATGAAGTAGATCAAGTGTTGACGCGCGCGCTCGCAACAGATCGCAACCAGCGCATTCAATCGGCAGTAGAATTCGTGGATATGTTAGAGCAGGCCGCCCGCTCTTATAATATCTAAGAGCGTGTTTTGAAATGGCAGTGTTCAACCCGCGAAGCGGGTGTCAGACTGTAGCCCATATCGCCAGATATGGGTATACGGTCGATTGATTCTACACAAGCGGCAGAGTATCAGATAATGATGACTGTCGCACGCTTTGCGGGCTTAATGCTATGGAATTATGTTAACCCACATCCTCGGATGTGGGCTTTATGCTTTAGCCCGCTACGCGGGCTGCTATCAAATCGCTGCCTCATTTCAAAACTCGCTCTAGGGCGCTGCAAACGCGACAGGCTGCGCAGAGATCATCCCTTTGCCTTCTTGAACGACTATGAACTGATTGGCCGCTACATCTGAAAGCGTGTCGGTGCGCCCGCTGGGCCAGTGGATTTCTACGCTCAATACTTTTTCCGCTTTGCCAAGCCCAAACGTCACGGGCAGTTCGCTCTGCGAGCAATAACTCGATCCAGTCTTTACCACATTCCAGAGCTTCTCTTTATCGCTCAACTTCAAAGTGATTTTCGCGCCGATGCCATCGCGATTCGATGAGGTTCCAACGGTCTTGATGCGCAGCAGGTTGTTTTGATTGCCGCCGTCGTTACGAATCAATCGCGCAGGCCCGTTGTTGGCCATCAAAAGCAGATCAAGGTCGCCATCGTTGTCGAAGTCGCCGTAAGCCGCGCCGCGCCCTACCACCGCCTGTTGCAAGGCTGGCCCCATTTTCGTCGTCACCGCTTCAAACTTTTTCTTTCCGAGATTGCGAAATAGATGCGGAGGCTGGGCATACTTAACCTTTGGCTGCACTGTGCTGATGTCGTCCGACACGTGGCCGTTCGCTGCGTACACATCCGCGAGCCCGTCAAGGTCATAATCGAAAAAGAAGCACGCGAATGATAGCGTCAAAAGCGATGTCTGGCCGATGGTCGAAGTCGGCGCTTCGTCAATAAACGATCCATCGCCTTCGTTGTGATAGAGCGCAATCATTTCGTTCGAGAAGTTGCCTATGACGAGGCTTTGGCGGCCCGACCCGTCGTAGTCCGCAGCGTCTACGCCCATGCCCGCGCGCGCCGTGCCCTGATCGTTGAATGCTACGCCCGCAGTTATCGCGTTATCTGTGAAAGTGCCATTGCCGTTGTTGCGATAGAGCTTGTTCGGCTGCGTATCGTTTGCTACGAACAGGTCTGTCAGGCCATCGCTGTCGTAATCAATCAGCGCAACGCCAAGCGATTTCGCAGTCGGGTCTTTTAATCCTGCGCGTTCCGTCACGTCTTCAAACGTGCCGTCGCCGCGATTGTGGTAAAGCGTCGAGCTTTGACC
>DATEKX010000377.1:0-15799 GCA_035277165.1 Blastocatellia bacterium
AGTAGACGCCCCCGAATCCGCGAATGACCGTCTTGGAATCATTTCTCGGATCCCACGCGAAGCCGAAGCGCGGCCCCCACTGATCTGTAGAGTCGTTGATCTTCGCCGGGTCTACGACGTGGCCTGACGGGAAACGGAAGCCCTGTATCCTCGATAGCACAGAGTCATTGTTCGCGTCAGGAGTAGGATTGTACTGACCTTCCCAGCGCAGGCCGTAGTTGATCGTCAGGTTCGGGCGCACGCGCCACGCATCCTGTCCGAAGAAGGCAATTTCGTTCGAGCCGAAAGCCGCAACGCGGTTTCCAATCGCGCGCAGGTACGACACCGCCGTCGTGTCGAAACGGTTGAGAGTCGAGCCTGTCGGAACAGACCCGGGCGAGAACGAAAGCTGATCGAGAATCACAGACACAGTGCTGCCGGAAACCGAATAGGTGCCGAACTGGTTGAAGCCGAACAACTGATCGGCGAAAGTGCGATTGTACTCGCCGCCGAACTTGAAGGCATGGCTGCCTTTCGTCCAGGTGATGTTATCGGCAAACTGGATTCGATAGTCGAACTGCGTAGTCGGCAGGAAGTTGACTGCGCCGAAACGCGCGAAGCTTGTCGTGAAGCCCGGCTGTTCAGAGTTAGTCCCGCGCGGACGCTCTTCGCGAGAGTACTGGCCACGGAATTCGTTTACGATTGTCGGGCTGAAGATGCTTGCGAACTGTCCGACTATGGTGTTGGTGTTGTCTTTTTCGGTGCCGTTGTTCGAGAGCGCGCTTATCGTATTCGGGAACAGCGCGTTACCCGTGGCATTTGCGTTCTCCGCGTTATTGCGGCTGTAGCTGTAGCGGACGTTGAAGCGATGATTCTGGTTGATCTCGTAGTCCACGCGACCAAGCAACGCGAGGGCGTCATTGGTCACTTGGAACGGGCCTTGAAGGCCCTGGAAGAAGTCGAACGCCTCTTGAGTATTTGGGGTCGGCGTAAACCCGATCAGGTCGGGGAAAAGAGTTTCGCGATCTTGATTGACCTTCTGGAGTTCAACGGAAGCAAACCAAAATATCTTGTCCTTTTTGATGGGGCCGCCGATTGAACCGCCGAACTGCTGCTGAGTCGGGGCGGGTTTGATCTCTCTGCCGCCTGAACCCGACGTGTTGCCCGCCAGTTCGTTCACCCTGTCTTCAAGCGTGTTGAAGAATTCGTTCTTTCTTGAGAGTCCTGACGGGCGACCGAGATAAAAGGCCGAGCCGTGAAGATCGTTGGTGCCGGATTTGGTTACGGCGTTGACTATGCCGCCGGTAGAACGACCGAACTCAGCCGAGTAGCCCGAAGCTATTACCTGGAACTCTTTGATAGATTCTTGTGGAATAGTAAACGCTGTGTTCGAGCGCTCGCCGCCGCGTATGCCGCCGAAAAACGGTTGATTGTAATCCACGCCGTCAACGTTGATGTTGGCGCCGTAGATGCCGCGCTGGCCTGAGAGCGAAATCTGGCCGCGCTGCGGGTCAACCTGCGCTGTAGGCGTAAGCGTGACAAAGTCCTGGAATCGCCGTCCATTGATAGGCAGATTCGTAATGGCTCGCTCGTTGACGACTGCGTCTGCTTCGCTGCGAGTGGTCTGAACCTGTATAGCGCCCGCCGTGACGTTGACGACTTCCGAGACGCCGCTCACGCCAACCGTCAGTTTAATGTCTATGGTACGGCCAACAGAGACTTCGACGTTATCAACTGTGACGGAAGAAAAGCCGCTCGCTTCAGCCGAGACCTTGTATATGCCCGGCGGCAGCAGCACTATGCTATAGAGTCCTTCATCGCCCGACGAAGTCGAACGCTCAAGACCAGTCTGAGTGTTTGTGGCTTTAACAGCCGCGTTGGGAACACCGGCTCCCTGGCTGTCAACTACGATGCCCGCGATCTGGCCTGTGCTGGCCTGCGACTGAGCCAGCGCTGCACTCGCGCTAAGACACATCGAGAGCGCCAGCATCAATGCGCAAAGTGAATGGAATGGTTTTCGTCTTGACATTTTCCTGCCTCTCTTAATAATAAATCTCTTCAATTGAAGCCCCACGCGCGCTTCAACTGCTAGTTCACCTCAATAGGTCGTAGAGACGCTCGGAGCTGTGCGGAATACCGAAATTGAAAGCAGCCTGATTCGTCTCTCGCCAGCTTCAAACTCAAACCACAGCAGGTAATTGCAATGAATATTCGGAATTCATATTGCCCGTGCGGTATAAGAATTTTCAATTCAACCTGATTAATGAGCAGACTCGCGTTTGCTGAGTTTCCAATTCAACAGCTTGCCATCAGGCGATTGAGCAATGCGCTCAACAGGAGCAACAGTCACCTGATGTTTTCACCACCTTGCTAGAAAGAATTAAAACTACGTTGCGAGTAAGCAAAAGGCTACTTCATGGCCTCAAGCAAGTCAAGGAAAATAGGCGTTAAATTAGCAGAGCGGAAAAGGGCAAAAACAGGAGTGGAAAAAGAGGAAAGGGGAAAAGGGAAAGAGTAAAGACTAAGCTTTGCAACAGACGAATCTACTGATTTCCCTTTTCTCCTCTTACGCTTTTATTTTCGCGCCTGCACTTCGATGACTGCTTTGTAAGTGCCCGTGTTGTCGCCGAGAGTTCCCTCGTTGACGGACAAAAACAGAAGCCCGTCGCGCGTTGCCGTGAATTCAGACGAGCGGCCTATGAATATGAAGTCGTCGTTGTCTGCGCCTATGACACCGATGAGCGCGCCTGTCGGTTGATCGGGCATCAGCTTTTTAGGGTCCGGCAGTTCGGTTGTTCCTTCCGGGCCGCTCGTGCGCCCGCTCGAAGGATCAAGCGTAACTGTGCCCGTTGCAGAGATGCGCAAACGGTCGCCGCGCTTGACTATCAAACCTGTGCTTGTCCAGTCGCGCTTTCCAACTATGTCAACGGACACGGTTCTGACAGGGCCAGCCGATTTGCGTGTCGAGCTTGGGCGTTCACCCTCAGAAGGCTCAGGAGTCGAGTTGGTTGCGACCGGTTTTTCCGGCTGCGGTTCAGGCTCTCTCTCTTTTTCTTTGACAGGCGCGGGCTGTATGTCGGGCGGATTCGTTTCGCGCGAGGAGGGTTGAGTTTCTACGGGCTGAGTAGTTCGCGACGACTCGCTCAATGTATTTGTGCGTGGTATGTCAGGCGCAATGGCGACTCGCGCTGGCGCGTCATTTGGTCGAGTGGATGGCTGCAGAGGCTCGGCAGAGGCAGCAGGCGCTCCGTCAAATTCTATTCGCGCCACGTCGCCTATGTAGACCATAGCGCGGCTGAGGTAGCGGCCTGAGCCTGTGTCGAGCATGACGACGAACTGTTCGTCTGCAAAGCTCGCCACTTTGCCTTTCAGAATGCTGCCATTCTTCAAATGTATGGTATCGGCCTCGGCCACTTGCGCAACGAGCGCGAGTAAGACGAGCAGGAGAATATATCTCTTCCGCATGATTATTTACGCCTCCGCATTTTTAGGATAACGATTATTAAAGATAAGCCTTCGCTCACGGGCGCGCATTATATCAAACTGCGGCGAGCTATGAAACTTCGCTATTCACCTTCGTGATTAACGCGGTCGTTGTAGTCTTCTGAAGAAGCCGGGTCGAGTTCCCATCGGCGACGGTCGCGCTCTTCAACCTTTTCCGTAGAGTGCAATGGTTCGTTGGCATCATAGGTGAGTCCGGCGGCTTCGCCCAATTCGTCAACGATGTCCTGATCGGGCGTAGGTGCAGAGCCGCCCACGGTCTCTTCGCCTGCGTCTGCGCGCCGCCAGTCTGCGTCAATGTCGCCAGCCGATACTTCCGGCGTGTTTGAGTGATGCTCGCGCAATTCGCGTTTCAGCAGGTCGCCGCCCGATGCGAGCCGTTGCGCTTCGGCAAATTCCTCAAGCACTTCTTCATCAGGCTCGTACAGTTCACTTTCGGCTGTTCCTGCGTCAATGAATTGCTCTTTGTCTTTGTCGGCCATATGCTCCTTGCCCCCTTTTGATATTTACCCGCACGAATTCAACAACAAACAAAGTTTATCATACAAAACAGTGTGGAAGAAATTCGGCAAACTTTTAGATCAGGGAATTCAGGGTTTGAATTTCAGGAGGTGAGGGCGAACTCGGAAATGCGAAGGCGAGTCCGGCAATGAACTCGGACTCGCCTTCGATGTCTATGCGAGCTATGCAGCGCTGGCAGTAACGTTACTTGCGGCCAGGCCCTTTGGGCCTTGAATGATCGTGAACTCGACCAACTGGCCTTCGTTCAGAGTTTTGTACCCATCGGCCTCAATTGCCGAATAGTGTACAAACACGTCATCTCCGCCTGCGCGGGTGATGAATCCATAGCCCTTTGTGGCGTTAAACCATTTTACGGTTCCTGTTTCTCTCGATGTTTCTCTACTCAATGCCTTCTTCTCCTTTTCATCTGAAGTGAGTTGCAGCGTGATGATCGGAGCTAAAGCAAAGAGCGTTCGCGGTCAAACTTACAAACGCGCAAAACCTTAACTTCAACTTCAGTCCTCCTCACACTACTGTAAATCAAAACTCGCCCATCCTACACATCGGCTGCCAAGCTGTCAACTTGCAATCGCAAATTAAGGCACGACGGCCACAAAATCATTCGATCTGATTCCGTTCGGACCGACCACGACAAAGTGAAGCGTGGTGCCTTGAGGCGGCGAGTTCTTTGGCTTGACCTTCGTATCGGTAAAGCCTGTTTCGTCAATGTTATCGGATTTAAGTTTTACCAGTTCACCGTTTGCGCGGACTTCCAGAGAGCCGTCAAGCGGAAAGTTCATGCCGCTGACCTTTAAGGTCAACTGCCCGTTTGACGATTTTCTCTTTATATTGACCGAAGTTATTTCAGGCCCGACCAGTCGTCCAGCCGTCAACTCGTTAGAAAAATTCGACGGCGACGGATTCGTGTTTCGCGCGCGCACGATTAGCTGGCCCACGCTGTTTCTTATGGCTGGGTTTTCATCAAGCTCGATTCTTATTCTCGTCGGGTTGCTCTCCAAATGCGACACAACGACGTTGCCGTTTATCGTGACCTGAGTGTCGGCTCTCAATTCTGTTCCGGTGATAGTGATGCGCAAACCGCTTTGACCGGCGTTGGCCTGCTGCACTGTCTGCCCGTTTAACGATAACGTTGCCGATGCCAATTGAGGCGCGGGAGTCGGATTAGGATCGACCGGATCGAGCATGCCCAGTTTGGCCGAGAGCTTCTTGCCGCTGAAGATGTAGACGTTGCCGCCGTTGAGCACGCTGTTGCCGAAACCGTCTCCGTGCATGGCATTTGCTATGTAGTCAACATAGCCATCGCCGTCAACGTCGCCGCCTGCCAGTCGATAAGAAAATTCGTCATCGTCGCGCGCACCCGCGAGCCTGAATACTTTAGGGCTTACGGGCGGGTCATAGAGTTTTATTACTTCGGGCAGAAAATCAGACTGGCCGTATATGAGTTCCGTCACGCCTGTGTCTTCGCGTTCCTCGCCGTTTACGTCAAAGGTGCGCTCAGGGCTGCCGATGAACAGTTCGCTCTTGCCGTCGTTGTTTATGTCGTAAGAGCGAAGAGAGTCGCCCGCGCAATCAAGATGGTGCTCGCCATAAATGGTTGTTACGTGCAATCCAGAAGCCTGCGGATTTGCAAGATCAATCGTTGCTCCGACTATGGCGGGCGCGCCGTATACGATATAGGCCGCGCCCGTATTGCCTACGTTGTCGGCGATCGGGGCCTGCGCCTGCAAAGCGCCCATGACTAAATCAGTCTTTCCGTCGCCGTTTATGTCTCCGCTGTGAACCTGCGAGCCGAGCAGGTCTAAGGCGGTTGCTCCGATGACGTGAGTGGCGTTTGTTGGAGGCGTGCTCAAATCAATATTAGCTGGCCAGTTGGTCTGGCCGTACAGCACATAGACTTCGCCGCAGCCGGGTCGCTGGCCGCCGAACCCTGCGCCTCGCGCGTCGTGGCCCGTGTCGTCAGTCGGCGATACGTAAGAAGCGGAGTCGCGAAATATCGAGCCGCCGATAATTATGTCGCCTATGCCGTCGTTGTTGATGTCGCCCACTTGAAGCGCCGCGCCCCAGTGCTCTTCGCGGCGTTGCCCCGTTATGCGCGCGGTTCGCACTCCGGCAGGAGGCGATGCAAGATCGATTACAGATGGAAGCGATGCCGACCCGAAGACTATATAAGCGCCGCCGACGTGCGGGCCTACGGCTGTGTTTATTTCGTCGGAGCCGATGATTATGTCAGCGAAACCATCGCCGTCAACATCGCCTTCGTCAATCCAAATACCCATGCGCCCGCCTGATTGCGGGCCGCGAATGGCGATTACGCCGGGCGGCGGCACACTGGTGCCGGTTGCCAGATCAACGTTCATGCTGAAATCAGGCTTGCCTAAAACGACATAAGCTGCGCCCGCATTGTCTTTCACATCGCTACCAATTCTATCCCACGCCGACGCGCCGATTGCGATGTCGCGCAGTCCGTCGCCGTTGATGTCGCCGTTTGCGGAAACAGAAGTGCCAAGCAGGTCTCCTGTTCTTTCTCCATGAATTCTGGATATGTTGGGAGGCAGGTTGGCTGAGTCTACAAAGCCGCTATCGCGTCCATCGCTTATATAGACATTGACGACTCCGTTATTAGTGCGCGAGGCGCTGCTGCCGAACATTCCGCAAAAGATCACATCGGCGCGGCCATCGCCGTTTACGTCGCCTGCGCCTACCGGCAACCCGACATTGCCTTGCAATCTGAGGCTGCCGAATAAGACAAGCAATCCATCTTGATTGAAATCAGCCGTATCAACTGCGAGTTCTATGCTTCCGCCGTTTTGAGCCGAAGTCGAAAACAATCCGTGAGGCGCGAGCATAGAAAAGAATATCCCGATAATTAGACCAATACGCAGACCTACTGCTTTACTCATAATCCCCCTTGATTCATTACTCATAAAAGGTTCCTACCACGGAACGGAGATTATACAATGTCGGCTCGCGATTGTAGAAGCAAAGAGCAGGGAAGAAAACCGCCGCCGCCTTCGTCTAATCAACAAATATGATGGATGGCTGCGAAGATGGAGCGAGTTGCCCAAATGAGTGAGCGCGAAAGAGAAACAGGGATTATTACAGCTTGCAAACAGGGCGACCGCGCAGCTTTTCACGCGCTGTTTGAGACCTACAAAGACAAGGTTTACTCAATCGCGTATCATTATAGTGGCGAAGAAGCGATGGCTCGCGACGTGACGCAGCAGGTCTTTTTAAAGCTATTTACGAGCATAAGCCAGTTTCGCGAAGACTCGGAGTTTACGACATGGCTTTATCGCATAGTGGCTAACACCTGCACGGACGAACATCGAAAACGCCGCCGCTTCGTTCCGTTCAGCCCTGAAATAGAGGTTAGCAAAATGTCGGCGAAAGGATCGCAAGAGGAAGCTTATCACCGCATGCAGGTGGCCGACTCTGTAAGAGGCGCTATCTCAGAACTCAGCCCAAAGTTGCGCCTGCCGATTCTGCTCAAGTATGTCGAGGGGCTTTCGTATGACGAGATCGCAGAGGCGCTGGGCTGTTCAATAGGAACAGTTTCCTCAAGGCTCAATCGCGGCCACAAGATGCTGGCACAAAAGCTCGGCCACCTGCGCAGCGAAATCGTCAATGAGGGATAAAGATGTTTAACAAGCATGTAGCCAAACAGCTATCCGCTTATTGCCACGGCGAACTTCCCGAGCAGGAGTCGCGCCGCGTGGCAGAGCACTTGTTGAAGTGCGAGCGGTGCCGCAAAGAGTATACAGAGATAAAATTCGGCGTGCAGTTGGCCTCCAAATTACCGCAGGTCACCGCGCCCGCTGAGATGTGGAGCGATATTGAAGCATTGCTCGATGCTCAAACGCGCAAGCCTGCGTTCAAGCCAAAGGCTCCGCGTTTCGCCTTCGCTTTCAACTGGAAGTTCGCAGCCGTGGCCGTTGCGCTTGCTCTGGTCGCAACCGTTGGAGTGATGGTTTACCGAACCTATGGGCCGCGCGCTTCGTGGCCGGTTACGAGCCTCGCAGGCATGCCCAAAGTCGGCGGCAATATTATAAACAAGGAAAGCCGCATCAGAGTTGGAGATGCGCTGGTAACGGATGGACAGTCGCGCGCAGAGATCAGCGTCGGCGCAATCGGTTACGTAGAGGTTGACCCTGATTCGCGCGTGCGACTCGTAGAAGCGGGAATTACCGAACATCGCCTCGCACTTGATCGTGGCAGGATAGAAGCGAAAATATCTGCGCCGCCGAGACTGTTCTTCGTTGACACGCCGTCTGCGCAAGCGATTGATCTGGGCTGCGCTTACACGCTCGAAGTTGATGACGCGGGGCGCGGGTTTCTGCACGTCACATCGGGCTGGGTGATGCTCGACCTCAACGGGCGCGAGTCTTATGTGCCGATGGGCGCGATGTGCGAGACGCGCCTCGGCGTGGGGCCGGGCACGCCTTACTTTGAAGACGCGAGCATCCCGTTTCGAGATGCTCTCGCAAAATTCGATTTTGAAGGCGGCTCAAGTGACGCGCTCAAAATCGTGCTTGATGAATCGCGCGACCGCGATTCGTTTACGCTCTGGCATTTGATTCAGCGCGTTGACGGGGCTACGCGCGAAGTTGTGCTTGATCGAATGATCGCGCTCGTCGGTTTGCCAAAGGGCGTGACACGCGAAGGCATAATCGAACTCAATAAAGAGATGCTCGAAGAGTGGAAAGACGAACTCGACACGGTTTGGTTCTGAATCGCGCGGCTCATTTTCTCTGATGGATAATCAAACGGAGGTTCAATCCTGATGACGCACAGATACTCCCGCTTAATGGCCTGCACTCTGACAGCAATCCTTGTCACGTTGATGGTAACGATACAGGTTGCCCCACAAGCAAGCGTGACCACGAGCGATCCCATCGCAAAGCGAAATCGCTTGATCGCGCACGAGTGGGGAACTTTTACCGCGATAGCAGGCAAAAGCGGCTCGGCGGTCAAGTGGCGACCGCTGAATGGATCAAGCGACCTGCCGAGTTTTGTCTACAACGCGAACGGTCTGCCTGATGCGGTGGGACTTCGACACGGGAAGCGTTGTACCAAGTGCTATTCGGAAGCGATATTTCGGATGGAAACGCCCGTCATCTATTTTTATGCCGACCGCGAGACGACTGTTTCCGTCAGAGTTGATTTTGTAAACGGCAAGATCACGGAATGGTATCCGCAAGCGCGCATGGTTTTTGCCCATGATCCGCAGGAGGGCGGAAATCCTTCTATGCTTGATTGGGGCCGCATAACGGTTATGCCCGGCGCGGAAGAGAACTTTCTCACGGAAGCCAAAGAGAGCCACTATTATCCCGCGCGCGAAACCGATGCCGCGCCGATTCGCGTTTGCAGCGATAAGGACGACAATAAGGCCGACGAGCACGAGAAGTTTCTTTTTTATCGCGGCGTAGGAACTTTCAATCTGCCGATAGCCGCGCGTATTAACGGCGACAAGGTTGAAGTGGTAAACACCACGGACGAGAACATCTCAGAATTTATCCTGTTTGAAAATCGCGGCGGGAAAGTAGGCTACGAAATTCATGATCTGTCGAACGGCAACGCCGCGATTGAACGGCCAGCGCTCGATCAGACAATTGATTCGCTCGCGGGCGACCTCGTGAACCTGCTGGTCGCGGAAGGGCTTTATGAAAAAGAAGCCCACGCGATGATAAAGACCTGGCGCGATTCGTGGTTCGAGGAAGGCTTGCGCATTTTCTACATCGTGCCGCGCAAGATTATTGACGGAATTCTTCCGCTGAGGATTGAGCCTGAGCCAGAAGAGTTAGCTCGCGTGCTTGTAGGTCGAATGGAAGTCATCACGCCTGAAATGGAACGAGCGATACAACAGCAAGTGGCGAAGCTGGAATCTGCTTCGTCCGACATTCAAAGCATCGCTCGAACGATCATTCGCAAGCACGGTCGTTTCTCGGAGCCTGTCTTGAAAAGCATTCTCGAAAAGACAACAAACACCAAGCTCCGGCGGCGCATCGAACAGATAATCAAAACGGCGAGCGAAGCGGGTGATTGAAATCAAGCGCGCTTCTCGATCTTCTTTTCTACAGCCGCGAGGAATATCTTTACCAACTCGCTTCGTCGTTGTTTGGCTGTGGCCGCGCCAATACTTTCGGTCTCGCTCTCTCCTTGCGCTAATTCCTCATAAGGAGCATTTTCACTGTATTCGTCAGCCAGATTGATGACCTCTTCGTCTTTCAACAGTTCGGCTATGATCTCCATGACTTGTCGAGCCATCAGAGGCGGGGCTGCTTCGATGCGGCGCAATTGCGATACGAGATAAGGAACAAGTTGCTCGTCGTTCCAACTCTTCACAAGCTCGACTAGTTGCAGATCGCCTTCTTTCAACTCTGCCGTGTTGAAGAGCGCTGCCTTCAATCGACCTTTCTGCTGGCCGGTCAGCCGCGCGGCAAAGTTGGAATCGCCGACTGCTTTATTGCATGTAGCTGCGGGCTCGTCTGCCTGCTGGCCGGACTTGCTGCCCGGCTCAACGACCTCGACTGAAACTTCATCGGCATCATTAGTGTCATTGCCCGCTTGCCCTACGCTTGTGGCAAGCTCGTATGCCCCTTCCCATCGAGTCGCGGGCTGTTCGGCGCAGCGCACCAGCCATTCGACTATCGCCGCCGTGTCCGGTTTTGCTTTTGGAGGGATTGCCGCTAGTTCTTCAATGCGCTGCAGGTAGATGCTTAAATCGGCCTCCGACAATTTCTTGATGCCGCTACTTGTGTCTATTACTTCATAACCGTCTCCGTCATTGCGCTCTTTGAGAAATGCCAGCACAGTGTCGCCGTTAGTGAAGCCGCCGGGAAACTTTTGGTTTTCCCCCCATCCATAGTGGTATACATAAATAGTCGTCTTCTTGCCGCCGCCTTTGATAGTTGAAGTGATTTCAAGCGCTGTTTTCATCAAATTGTCGTTACTCTTTTTTCTTGCTTGAACAGTCTTACCTACGCGGGCGACAACTATGTTTTCGCTCTGCCTGTAGAGCGCGCGCAATGGTTGCGGCACTATAACAATTTCGCCCTGTATCATTCGTGTTACGTCCAAATTCACATCGAGCCGCCTGTTTTCATTTTGCTGCAATTCGAGATTTGCCTTTTGAAATACCCTGAAACCATTGGCCTCAACTTTCATGGAATATGAGCCGCCCGGCAATGATGCAAAGCGGTATGCGCCATCGTCTGATGAAATCGTTAAATGATGCTCGCCTGTAGCTTCATTGGTGAGCACAATCGTAGCACTGACTATGACTGCGCCCTGCGGGTCAAACACTGTTCCCGATAGTGAAACGGGAATGTCTTGTGGTTCTTCTCTGTTTTTGTCCTCTCTCGACTGTGCGTGGATTGCAACGGGTTCGTTTGCCTGCAAGGAAGTCGCAGCGACGGCGCTCCCGCTCAGGCTCAATATCGCGGTGACGACGGCGCTTGCAACAGGCGATGCGCGGCGGCTGATTAGCTGAATGTCTGAAGACGGCTCTTCGGTCATAATCGCGCCATCGGCTCCGCGCTCGAAGCGCGCACACAGTCGTCCCTCGAATCTTGCGACCAGAGCTTCGGCCCTGTTGCGGGTCATCTTTGAAAGGTTGTAGACCTGCTTGTTGCATTCGCTGCAATAGCGCATCTGATCGTTGCCGGTCATTTTATTCCAATCAACAGGGCAGGGGTTCGCAACAAACATGCGATCAAAATAACTGGACTTTTTTGACATAACGCCTCCTCTGGTGGATTTATGATTTGTTCTCAGAAGATGGCACGGGGACTCACCCTTATGAACTGCGATGCGGAAAAAACTTGCGAGGATTATCAGTAAGCAAGGGAAGAAAGTCGCCGACATCTTCGTCTAACGATCAAATGCGCTGATGAAGAGAAGGCCGGAGTCTTTGAGGCGGAAGACGACGCGCCTGTTCGAATCACTAACGGCTAACCGTGCGGCGAGCAATCAGCCGCCGAAAGGAGTTTTTTGTATGAAACAGTCAATTAAAGCAATCACAAACAGCAAGACCGCCGGGAAATTCGCTTATCTATTTTTAGCATCGCTTCTAATCCTTGGAAACTTTCAATCCGTCTACGCCGGAGGCTTTCAGCTTGGTGTACAGGCCCCGCCTTCCGACTACGCGCACGTAAAAGGTGCGGTGCTGCTGGTGCGAACCTATGGCTGTCACACGCCCGCCGATGCGAACGTAACGGCGACGGCTGAAGGAATAGTGAATGGCCGCCGCACATCTATCCCGCTTGAACTGACGCCCGACGAGAAAGGCGTCTACGCCATCACGCAACAGTGGCAGAGCGAAGGGACATGGGTGCTTTCGTTTACGGGAACATACAACGGCATGACGTGCACAGTATTTGTTGATCTTGCCGATGGCGGTAAAGTTCATCCAGACACGCGAATCGAAGCCGGATACAAAAAAGGCACGCACGCGCGAGCCATGAATCGCAAGCCGACATCCGACGACATAGAATCTGCGTTGAAGACTTTGACAGGCGCAGTGGGACAGGCAGAGTCGCGTCCCGGCACACTGGTGGCGGGCAGCGCGGGCGCAGTCTTGTTTCTGGTAGGCATAGCGGCGCTTGCGAAAAAAGCGCGCTCAAATCGAGGCAAAGCGTAAAGCATTATTAATGCAGGTGCGGCAGATAAATCCGGGGCGGGCGGCTGTGGCTCGCCCCTTCGATTAATAAGTTTTTGTCGGCAAGGCGGCCAGCAGTTTTTCAAGCGCCTCAGGTTCTATGGGCTTTACTAAGTGATGATCGAAACCTGCTTCGCGCGACAGGCGTTTGTCTTCGTCCTGTCCCCATCCGGTCAGAGCCACCATGACTACATCCTTGCCCCACGATTGCTCTCGGATTTGGCGGCAGGCGTCGTAACCGTTTAACCTCGGCATCCCAATGTCCAACAAGATCAGTTCGGGCCGGAACGCTTCTGCTACTTCGATAGCTTCAAATCCGTCGTGCGCTGTGCGCACATCATTGCCCATGATCTTGAGCATCATCGCCATAGTATATGCGGAATCTTCATTGTCATCAGCCACTACGATGCGTCGCTCGGCAGATGCGCTCGCCTGTTCTTCGCGCTTGCTGGGCGGCTGCGATTCATGATCTAAAGACGCGAGAACCGGCAGGCGGACGATGAACTGGCTGCCAAAGCCGTGCCCTTCGCTTTGAGCTTCGACCGTGCCGCCGTGCATCTCTACGAGTCGCTTCACTATGCTCAGGCCGATGCCGAGTCCGCCCTGAGATTTTTCCAGCGACCGATCTACCTGCGAGAACATTTCAAATACTCTCGGAAGCTGGTGAGCAGGAATGCCTACGCCTGTGTCTTTCACGCTCACAACGACCTCGTTTCCTGCGCGCTCGACCGCGAGCCATATGCGACCGCCTTTTTCAGTGTACTTGGCAGCGTTGTTGAGCAGGTTGGCGAACACTTGCGCGAGTCTGGTCACATCGGCATCCACAAAGATAGGCTCTGCGGGGATGCTGGTCATAAGCAGGTGGCCCGATTGCTCGATCACTGGCCGACTGGTTTCTATGGCGTTCTGCACGACGGCTGCAAGATCACCTCGTTGCTTGCGAAGCTC
This sequence comes from Blastocatellia bacterium, assembly GCA_035277165.1. Taxonomy (GTDB): domain Bacteria; phylum Acidobacteriota; class Blastocatellia; order UBA7656; family UBA7656; genus DATEKX01. Next base: position 13,607 of record DATEKX010000377.1, read on the forward strand.
TATCGTGCCTCGGCTGATTCGGCTGAGATCCAACAGGTCATCTATGAGGCGAACCATCTGCTGCAGTTGCCGCTCCATGGTCTCGCGAGCCTGTTCGACCGCATTCCTGTTGTCGTCCGCAAGTTTCATGATCTGAAGGCTGTTGCGAATGGGAGCAAGCGGGTTGCGCAACTCGTGCGCAAGCGTCGCCAGAAATTCATCTTTACGACGATCATTCTCTTTCAATTCCAGCACTAGTCGCTGCAGTTCCTCGTCACGCCGCGCTACTTCGGTATGGAACTTTGATAAAGCGAGCGTCCCTTTAACTCGCGCAAGCAACTCGCGAGCGCTGAACGGCTTGATCAGATAATCATCCGCGCCGGACTCCAGCCCTTCGATTCGCGCATCTTCACCCGCGCGAGCCGATAGCATGATGACAGGGATGGACGCTGTCTTCGGGTCTTCCCTGAGAGCTTTCAACAATCCGAACCCATCCAGGTTCGGCATCATCATGTCTGTCAGCACCAGATCAACCTTGTGCTCGGTCGTAGCCCGCAACGCCTCCTGCCCATCAGCAACAGCGATACAATCGTAATCGGAACTGAGAAGGCGCTGCACATAACCTCTCATATCAGCATTGTCGTCGGCTAAGACCACTTTTGACCTGCCAGCCGATCCCGTCGCGTCATTGGATTTCGATGCCGAATCTGCATCAGGCAACCACCTGAGCGCTTCTTCAACGAACGGGTTCACGCTGAACGCCGTAGACGCAGTTGTTCGCGCGCCGCCAATGCGATCAGCAGGAAGATGATTTTTGCCGAGCGGAATGGCGACGATAAAATCGCTCCCTTTTCCGTAAACGCTCCCGACCGTGACAATGCCGCCGTGTAGTTTGGCGAGTTCCTGAACCAGAGCAAGCCCGATGCCCGTGCCTTCGTGTGTGCGGCCTCTAGCTCCCTCAACCCTGTGAAAGCGATTGAACAGGTTCGGCAGTTCCGCCTCAGGTATCCCGCTGCCTGTGTCTCGGATGGACAAAACTGCTGCGCCATTTTCAGCTCGGAGCGATACTCGGATTTCTCCTTTCTCTGTGAACTTGAAAGCATTCGAGATGAGATTGAGAACTACCTTCTCCCACATGTCTCGATCTACGAAAACAGGTTCGGGCAATGGCGGGCAGTCTATGACAAGCTGCAGTCCCGCTTTTTCGACCGCCGAGCGGAACATGCCTGCTAACTCTGCCGTGTAGGCGGCTAAGTCTATCGGCTCGTAAACAGCCTGCGCGCGACCCGCCTCGATGCGCGAGAAGTCCAGAAGCGTGTTGACCAGTTTGGTGAGGCGTAATCCGTTGCGCCAGACGACATCCAGATCCTGGCGCACCTGATCGTCCAAACCGGTGGACCGGCCACGCAGCTCGGCAACGGGATCCAGAATCAGGGTCAGCGGGGTGCGGAACTCGTGGCTGATGTTGGAGAAGAAGGTGGTCTTGGCGCGGTCTAGCTCGGCGAGCTCGTCGGCACGCCGCTGCTGCGTCAGATAACTCCTCGCGCTGCCGATCCCCGCAGCGATATAGGCCGCGACCAATGCCACGAAGCCGGTGTTGCGTTCGTTGATCGGCCGGTACCGGTTGAGCGCCGCCACCATGAAGCCGCTCGATGTGCCGCCCTGCTCCATCAGCGGGACCACGAATGACTTCACCGGCGGCTCAGACCAACTGCCGGTCGGCAGATCCGTGTACGGCGCACCAACAAGATCGACGAATGTCGACTCGCCACGTGCGGCGGCTTGCACCGGCCAGACGGACGCGCCGTCAGCGGGCAGCAGTGCCGGGGCCACCGGGTGTCCCGCCGAGATTCCGGTCATCCCCGCGAGGCGCGCGTCACCGTTGTCGTCGAAGAGGTAGGTCAGAGTGAACGGGAGATCCCGCGGGTTCTTTCCGAGTTGCCGGTGGGCGAAGGCCAGGCTCTCTTCCTCGGTGCGCGCCACGCTGGGGTCGGATCCCAGGTCCCGCAGCGTGGCCATCCGCCGCTCTCCGATCACCTGCGTGGTGTCCTCGCTGACCACGCACAGCATGCCGACGACGTGGCCCTCATCGTCGCGCAATGGGCTGTAGGAGAACGTGTGATACGTCTCCTCGGGGTAACCCGACCGCTCCAGGAACAGCAGTAGGCCCACATCCCAGGTGGCCTGCTCGGTCGACAGCACCCGATCGATGCG
>DATEKX010000378.1:0-5640 GCA_035277165.1 Blastocatellia bacterium
TCTTATCCTTTATGATCGGCTCGCCAACGCCGAAAGCAACTTGCTCGCGATCAAAGGGCGGGTCGGGATTGCTGCGATCAAACGTCGCGGGCAGCCCTTGCAGATTTCGGTTACGGAAGAAGAACGAAGTTGAGCCATGCAGTTCGTTCGTGCCGGTTTTAGTAACGATGTTGATGACGGAAGAACCAGAGCGGCCAAGTTCGGCAGAGAAGCGATTGGTGGCGCTTTGAAATTCCTGCACTGCTTCCTGCGATACATTAATAAGCGAGCCGCCTACGACATCATCATTGTTGTCCGCGCCGTCAACCGTGACGTTGCCGCCGCGCCCAAGCTGTCCGGCTGACGAGATCAACACGGTGTTGGTTTTCGTCGGGTCGAAATTCGGCGCGGGCGAGTTGCCGGGAATCAGCAACGCGAGTTCGAGAAAATTCCTGCCGTTGAGCGGCAGGTTTTCAATCGCGCGCCTGCCCACTACACCGTCAACGACGGACGTAGACCGGTTCATCAATTCGACCTCAGCAGTCAGGTCCAGATCGCCCAACGTAGACCCGCCTACGGCGAGTGTGGTGTCGAGAGATCGGCTTTGCCCGACCTCCAGCACAACCTCTGAATAAGTTTGAGTTTTGAATTCGCTCGCTTTTATCTGCAATTCATATGTGCCGGGGGGCAGGTTGGTAATAGTGAAAAAACCTTCACTGTTTGTTCCTGCTGTGCGTTGAAGGCCGGTTGCTTTTTGTTTTGCCTTGATCTCCGCTCCGGCGATGGCCGCACCTTGCGGGTCCATGATGCGCCCGTTGAGAGTTGCCGTCGCCACTTGCTGGGCGAGCGTCGGCGGAATCAAATAACAGGTCAGTAATAGAATGACGAAAATTGCCGCGATCCGTTTCACCTTGTTCCTCCTGAAGTATCGCCCGCCTGAAACCACACTAAAAATCATTCTGCCGACGCAGATGCCGCCGGCGGAGAAATGTTATGCGGTTATTGACGGGCGTTATTTATGACAACCTGTACTCGAACATGAATCGCCCGATTTGCATCGTGCCTTTGCCGTTAGCAGTCGGGATGATTAAGAAAGAGCGAATTGGGCCACGCTTCGCACTTTTTTGCGCCTTGATCGCGCCGAGCGGTTTGCCGCTCGCCGCTTCGTAAAACTTGACCTCGACCGTCTCGTCATCCACACGCTTGAAGCCAAAAACGTACTCGCCCGGTTGCAGCGCCACTTCCCCGACAGAGATTGGAACCTGCACGATCAGGAAGTGAGAATATTTGCCTTCGGCGTTATACCCTGCGGTGATCATCACCACGCCTGCGATGAATTTGTCCTGCCCGTCAGTCACGCCCGAAGCCGTGCGAAATTCCGTTTCGATGCGCTCTTTTTCGACAACTGCTCTGGCTGGAATGACCGACCTTAACTCTTTCTCGGTAGCTTGCCGCCACGCGAAGCCTGCGGCGAAAACCGAAACACAGCAAATAAGAATCAGTGTGCTCAAAATATTTTTCATGGGAAATTTTCGCTCCGTCGCGGGCAATCTTAGCATCCGGGCAATGAACACAGACAGCAAAAAAGCTTGCGCGCGGCAAAACGATCTTATTGAGCACTGGCACATCCTTTGGATTTTGCGGCGTGAGAATTAAATAAGAATGGGGTGTAAAGACTGTCGCCTCTACACCCACAGAATCCGCTCATTAAACTTTGAGGTTACCTTAGTACGACCAGAGAATACCCTGACTGGGAATTATTGTCATTAAACCAGGGTATAAAATTTAACTATAACCAAAGTTATAGTTGAACCGGCTAATCCAGATGAACGATGCCGCGCTGGAGCGCGAACGTTGCGGCCTGCGTGCGGTCGCTGACGCCGAGCTTGCTCAGGATGTTGTTGATGTGAATCTTGACCGTGCCTTCGGCGATAAACAATTTGGCAGCAATTTCTTTATTGCTCTTGCCTTCGACGATGAGCTGCAACACTTCGAGTTCGCGCGCAGTCAATTCCGTTCGGTTCATTCGTTCAGCCAAACGGTTCGCCACTTCGGCAGGGATGCGGCGCTGCCCTGTGTGAACTGCGCGAATCGCTTCGATCAGACCGTCGCGCATCATGTCTTTTAAGAGGTAAGCGCGCGCGCCTGCCTGTAGAGCGCGATAGATGTCTTCATCGCCGTCGTAAGTCGTCAACACGATGAAGCGCCCTTCGGGAAACTCGCGGCGAATCGTTGTGATGGCTTCGATGCCGTCCATCTCCGGCATGCGCAAATCCATGAGCGTGATGTCTGGACGGTGCTGGCGAAAAAACTCGACGGCTTGACTGCCGGTTGTCGCTTCAGCCACGACCGTCATGTCCGATTGCGTGTGGATGACTGCGGCCAATCCCATGCGCACAACGAAATGATCATCGGCAATCAGTATGCGAATTGGTTTATCATCGCTCATAGAGTCCTTATCGAATCGTATTACATATTATCACTGTTGAAACTCAATCTGCGGGGGCGGTCACGATAATTTCAGTGCCAGTGCCCGGACGGCTCTCGACGGCGAGCTTGCCTCGCAAACGTTCGGCGCGTTCACGCATGCCGATCAAACCGAAATGACCGTCGGCGGAAGCCGCGCCACTTTGGGCCTCGAAACCGCAGCCATCATCTTTCACGCGCAGCCCCACCTGCTTAGGCTCGAACGCCAGTTCAACGCGAATCCTTTCGGCTTTTGCGTGTTTCATCACATTGGTCATTGCTTCCTGCCCGATGCGCAACAGGTTGCTTTCTACCGTCGCGGGGAGCGGGCGCGCCGCGCCTGTAACATGAAATTCCGCTCGCACGGTTGTGCCTGCCGTCAATCGCTTTGCTTCGTCGGCGAGCGCAGTTGCGAGGTCTGCGCTTTCAAGAGCTTGCGCGCGCAAATCCCAAACCGAGCGACGCGCTTCCGAAAGGCTGTGCGTGATCAGACTTTGCGCCAGATCGAGATGCTGTTTGGCCGCCGCCGGTGATTTGTCCAGCATCTTGCCGACGGCTTCGATCTGTAGCGATATTCCGACGAACCCTTGCGCCAGCGTGTCGTGAATATCGCGAGCCAGACGAGAACGCTCGACCAGCACGGCGGCAAACTGCGCCTTTATTCGTTTGATGCGCAGGTGATAAATCGTCCAGCCCAGAAATCCCGCGATCACAAGCAGCAGCAAATAAAACCAGTAGGTCTGATAGAAACGCGGCTCGATATAAAACGCAAACGCCGCGCCTTCTTCATTCCACACGCCGTCATTGTTCGAGGCCATCACGCGAAACGTGTAATGGCCCGGCGGAACGCTCGTGAAATACGCGACTCGCCGCGCGCCCGCTTCGACCCAGTCTCTGTCGAAGCCTTCGAGCTTATATTTGAAGCGGACTTTTTCAGGCGCAACAAAGCTCAGCCCCGTGTATTGAAATTCAAGGCGATAGACGCCCGCCGCCAGTTCCGCGCTCGCTCGCGTATCAATAGGCTTGTCATCGGCGATAACCTGTTCGATCACGACCGGAGGCTTCTGTTCGTTGAGCTTCAAGTGCTGCGGGTCAATCATCGCTACGCCTTTGATAGTCGGAAACCACAATTTCCCATCGCGGCTGCGCCAGCCTGCGGGTTGCCCTCCGCCTGTGCATTCGCGGCTCTTCAGCCCGTCCGCCGTTCCATAAGAGATAGAGTTGATATATTGAATCTTACCGTCGGCGAAATCGTCGAGTTGCTGGCGGCTTGCTCGAAACACTCCCTTTGTGCAGCTCATCCACAGGTTGTCTTTGCCGTCGTCGAGTATTTGAAAGACGCAATCATCAAACAACCCGTTTTTAGTTGTGCACGCGACGAGCTTGCCGTCCTTGAACCTGTTCAGTCCGCCGTTGCGCGTGCCAATCCACAATGCGCCGTCCGCATCTTCGTAGAGAGCGTGAATGCTGTTGTCGGAAAGCTGCTGCTGGCTTGTGAACTTGCCGTCCTTGAATCTGTTCAAACCGCCGCTGCGCGTGCCTATCCAGAGCGTGCCGTCGGCCCCTGCGCCGAGCGCCAGAATCGCATCATCGCTCAACCCATCTTCCGTATTGTAAACGGTAAACTTGCCGTCTTTCAGTTGAGTCAATCCGCCGAGCGTGCCAATCCAGAGCGCACCCGCTCGATCTTCTTCGATGGCCCACACGGCATTGCTCGACAGACCGTCGAGCACCGTATATGTATCGAATGTGTCATTTTGCAAACGGCAGAGTCCGGCAGGCGTGCCAATCCAGAGCGCGCCCATGCGATCTTCCTTCAGCGCGCGAACGATGTTGCTTGCGAGTCCTTCTTTCGTAGTAAAGGTCTTGGACTTTTCATTTTTGATCCGGGTCAGTCCCGATTGCGTTCCCATCCACATCGCGCCATCGCGCGTTTCATACACTGCCCATACAAGATCGCTTGCGAGTCCTTCGCTGGCTGTGTAGGTGGTGAACTTTTTATCTTTGAAGAGGTCAAGCCCGCCCGATTCTGTTCCAACCCACAGATTGCCTTCGCGGTCTTCGAGCACCGAAAGCACGACGTTGCCCGACAGCCCTTCTCGCGTTGTGAAAGACGCGAGCCTGCCTGCGCGCCATCTGGTCAAGCCTCCGCCTGTTGCGAGCCACAGGCTGCCTGCGCGGTCTTCATAGATCGAATACACACTGTTGTCGGCGAGTCCGTCTTGAATTGTGAGCGTAGCAAATTTCCCATTCGTCAATCGGCTCAAGCCGCCGTCCGTGCCAATCCAGAGCGTGCCTTCCTGATCTTCATGAATTGACCACACCATGTTGTTTGCTAATCCGTCGCGTGTTGTGTAAACGGTGAAGCGGTTTGTCGCGAATCGGACCAGGCCGCCGGGAGTGCCGAGCCACAGGCTGCCATCTCGGCTTTCGTAAATAACCGAAACATTGTTTGCCGGAAGCCCGTCTTTGATCGCGTAAGTTGCGGCTACTTGCTCGCCGTCGAGTCGCGCGAGTCCGCCGAGCGTGCTGACCCAAAGATTGCCGCGACTATCTTCATAAATCGCGCCTACGCTGTTGCTCGGAAGCCCTTCGCTTGTTGTGTAAGAAGTAAATCGGCCATCTCGAAATCGGCTCAGGCCATTAGGCGTGCCAATCCAGAGCGCGCCCGCGCGGTCTTCGTAGACGGAACTGACGCGGTCGTTTGCGAGACCGTCTTTAGTCGAGTAGCCTGTGATTTTGCCGTTGCTATATTTCAGCAAGCCCGTGTCAGTTCCAACCCAAAGGTTGCCTGCATGGTCTTCGAGCAGGTTTTGAATCGAATCGCTCTTAATCGCTTCATCACTGTGACGGTCAAAAACGACGAAGCGTGTGCCGTCAAAACGCACCAATCCCCCATCGGTCGCAAGCCAGATGTATCCGTCGCGCGTCTGTGCGATAGTGCGCACAGTGTTTTGCGGCAGGCCGCTTTCTGTGCGCCACACATTGTGGCTGTATTGCGCAAGCTCTTTATCCGAATCGAGAGCGAAGCCGGTTCTGCTTGCTGCAATGCAGAGCGTCGCGCACAAACAAAAACAGATGACGGCGATTCGTTTTGCAGTCCGTTTCATCAGCGTTTTGTATTATCGCTGCGCAATGGTGTATTGAAAAGGGAATGGGCAGACGCTCAATTAGCCGAGCGCGGGCGAGAGAGTA
>DATEKX010000379.1:0-14134 GCA_035277165.1 Blastocatellia bacterium
TAAAACGCCGGAACGCAAAAGCGATGTGCGCGTGATTACCAAAGCGGTATATCGCTTCAACGGTCCGGGCTACTTACAATCGCAATTCAAATCACACATCTGGACGGTGAGCGTGCCTGCCGTTCCCGGCGAGTTGCCAAAACCGAAACAGATCACCAAAGGCACTTTCGACGAAGGCGGGCTCGCGTGGTCGCCAGATGGCTCGCGGATTTACTTCGTCGCCAACCGCGTGCTTGAGCCGTATTACGAAGAGCCGCGAACAGACCTCTATTCAGTAGCGCTCAATGGCAGCGATGAAAAGAAAGCGTTGAGCTTTGACGGAGGATTAGGCAATTACACTTTCAGCCGTGACGGCAAACGGATCGCTTTCGGCGGCGTGTCGATTGAAAAGCCTGTGCTGTCGTACAAACAGCCGGATTTGTTCGTAACCGATAATGCGCCCGGAGCAAAGCCGAAGAATCTGACCGCGAATTACGATTTCGACATCGGCGACGGCATTGGCGGAGATCAGCACGCGCCACGCGGCGGCAGTCCGGGCGATGTGATCTGGAGCAAAGATGGCCGTTACCTCTATGTCAGGGTCGCCGAGCACGGAGGAGCGAATCTCAAACGTATTGAGATAGCAACAAGCAAAGTTGAAGCTCTGACCACGGGCAATCAAGAAGTCGTCAGTTACACGGCAACGCCTGACGCTTCAAAGATGGCGCTGGTGATTTCGAATTCGGTCAGCATCGGCGATCTGTTCGTGCTCGACACTGCATCGGGCAAGTTGACGCAGCTTACAAAAGTCAACGATGAGCTTTTTTCGCAACTCAATATCACGCACCCTGAAGAAATCTGGTACACGAGCTTTGACGGCAAAAAGATTCAGGCGTGGATTCAGAAGCCGCCCAACTTCGACCCGTCAAAGAAGTACCCTCTCATACTGGAAATTCACGGCGGGCCGCACGGGGCCTACGGCTTCACCTTCACGCACGAGTTTCAGTGGATGGCGGCAAAAGGCTACGTCGTGCTCTACACCAATCCGCGCGGCAGCACGTCTTACGGGCAGGATTTCGGAAACATCATTCAGTACAACTATCCCGGTGACGATTACAAAGATTTGATGGCAGGCGTGGATGAAGTTTTAAAGCGCGGCTACGTTGACGAAAAGAAGATGGGCGTGACGGGCGGCAGCGGCGGCGGAGTGCTGACGAACTGGGCCGTCGGTCACACGCAACGTTTTGCCGCAGCCGTGTCGCAACGTTCCATAGCCGACTGGGCGGGCTTCTGGTACACGGCGGATTTCACGTTGTTTACGCCGATATGGTTTCGCGGCGCGCCGTGGGAAGACCCGGAAGATTACGCAAAACGTTCGCCGATCACTTATGTAAAGAATATCACTACGCCGATGATGTTCATCGAAGGCGAAGCTGACTGGCGCACGCCGCCCAACGAGGGGGGCGAAATAATGTTTCGCGCTTTGAAGTATCGAAAGATTCCTACGGCGATGGTGCGCTTTCCGAACGAATCGCACGAGTTGTCGCGATCAGGCGCGCCGTACCATCGCACGGAGCGATTGCAGCACATCGTGAACTGGTTTGATAAATACCTTCAGGACAAACCGATCAAGATTTACGATGTGGATTAATAAATCAGGGGGCGAGATGTTTCTCGCCCCCTGATTGAAATCTCTGTCGAGGAAAGTTATTTCACGGCTTCGATGATTTCAGGATTCAGCCCTTCCCACTTCTGCATGTATTCGCGCCGCTCTGACTTCAATCGCTCGACCATTTGCGCATACTCTTCGGTTCGACCCTGTCGCTCATATAGCTTGCGCGGTTGAAGAATCTCTAAGTCTTCGCCTTCCATGCCGGGAACGCTCTTTGCCACTTCATAACCAAAGTCGGGGTCTGCTTGCCATTCTATCGTGCCTTCGGCGATTCCCTTCACTATCGCCGACGAATGCTGTATGCGCACCTTCTTAGATCGTTCGTCGCCGTCGCCGCCGCCGACGCGGCCCGTGTTCATCAAATAGACTTCCATCGGCGATGATTCGAGCAACTCCCAGAAGCGATTGCCCTGATGAGCATGTTTGAGCGGGAAAAACGGATTCGTGCCGGGCACGCGCAGGAACTTGCCCGCTTCCGCTGCGCCGCCCGCCGATGTGCCGCGCGTTTCGCCCAGCATGAAGTAAGCCGCCGCCCTGTGGCGATCAAGTCGGGCTACGCCGGGAATGATGTTATCGTTGCGATTGAGAATCAGCAGGAAATCCGCTGACTTGATCTCGCGCGCGTCGAGGCTTCCGGCAATGTCGGCCATGCGGACAACTGCTCGCCCGTTTTGCGTGTAGCTGGTGTCGTAAAAATCAAGCTCCCCTGTTTCCAACTGCGAAACGTTTTCAAGGTAAGCGTGCTGACTCGTGACCGCGTGATAAATAGTTGGTTCATCTTTTTCGTTCAAGCCGAACGTCTTCGCGAAGCAGCCGTTTTCAGTCGCGTAAACTTTTCCGCCCGGCATCAGCGCCAGAAAATCGTCCTGAACGGGAGATGAGTTGTTCTGCTTGGTGAAGGTCGTCGTCGTCTTGCCAGTGCCCGACAACCCGATGATCAAACCGACGCGATTGCCGCCTTCTACCGGTATGACCTTACAGCCTGCGTGAAGCGCCAGCCCGCCGCGATCATAAACTATCTGGTTCCACATTCGCAGGCCGCCCTTTTTCGACTCGCCGAAGTAATCGCTGTTGAAAACGCGCGTGACGCCGTCGTCAAGATCGACTGCGATCAAACGGTCTGCCGGGTAGCCTTTCATTTCAAGGTTCGGCGTGTAGATGACCGTGAGTCGCGGCTCGAAACCGGCAAGCTCGTTTTCTTCGGCAGGGTAGTAAAGGTGTTGCTGCATGCCCGCGACGTTTGCGTTCGACCGCTCAATGATGAGCCGCGCAGGGACGCGGAACTCAGGGTCGTTGCCGATGAAGCCATCAACGACGATCATCTCGCAGTTGCGGATGTAATCGTTTTGAAGCGCGGCAACGCGATCATATTCTTCGCGGGTCATCGTCTGTGAGTCGTGGCGCTCAGGCGTATCGCTGACAACATAAGTGGATAGCTTCGAGCGCGAATCAACTCTTGTTTGAGTGTTGGTGTTTGAGTAACGTGTGATGCGCGTGTTAGGCATCTCTTTAGCAAGCTCGCGCAATCGCTCTGGTGAGGGGTTCCAGATTATATCTTTCGGTTCAACCGGCAGCATAGGCCGGGCAGAGGGTTTGCTCATTTATTCCTCCCACATAAATATAAATTATAGGTCTATAGCAAATAAGAATGATAACCGAGCGAAAACATTTCAACAAATGGGATGGCTTTGTTTAATTCAACCTAGAATTTCATCAACATTGAACTTAAGAACGGGGAGGCTTTCAAGCGTCAAAGTATCGCCGCGCCGCGCTGCGCGCGCTTCCTGATACGCGCCGCTCGCAGGCTGAGCGTAGATTTCAATTAAGTCTTTTTGCAAATCAACGAGCCACACAACAGGAATACCGGTTCGCGCATAAAGCGGCACTTTCACGGCTCTATCAGAAGCGGCTGTCGTATCGGCCACCTCTACAATTAACAATATGTCATCGGGCGTCGGATGCGCCTGAGCATAGAAATCATCGCGCGGTTTGAGCAAAGCTAAGTCAGGCTGCGGCCTGGAGAAATCATTGAGATGAACTGGGTCTTGCACGCTGATGATTACATCACGCCCAACAAGGCGATTAAAAAACGCATTGAGCCTTTTCACGCACGCGGCATGAAGTTCTCCTATTGGACTCATCTTGACGATCTCTCCTTCGATAAGCTCTACGCGCTCATCTGCCGTGAGAATGCCTGATCGGATCATGCAGTCGTACTCTTCGACGCTGAACCATCTTCGCTCAATTTGAACTGACATGAGTCCCCCTAACGAATCGCAATGCTCGAACGAGATTCACCCATATAATACCATAAAAAGTTCTGAGCGCCGCAGATAAGGTGCTTGAACTTCCACCCAATACGCAGCGCTCAGAACTTCCGTCTGCCACGGTCTCTTTACGAGCCGGAGGTGAGATATTTGTTGAGCCATTCGACGTTGGTCTGCATAACTTTCAGCAGCATCTTCGGCTCGTTCGGGCCGTGCGGCTGACGCGGCAACACCAGCATGCGAACAGGCACGCCCTGCACCTTCAGCGCGTTATACAATTCGTAGCCCTGCGAAATCGGCACACGAATATCGGCTTCGCCGTGCTGGATTAGCGACGGTGTGCTCGCGCCTTTGATGTTGAACATCGCCGAGTGCGCGCGATAGATGTCCAGGTTTTCCCAGTGCTGTCCGCCGAAATAGTCCGGGACGAAGCCGGGAATGTCAGCCGTGCCCGTGAAGCTCATCAGGTTGGTCACGGGCGCGCCGATGGAAGCGACCTTGAAGCGTTTGGTTTGCGTGATGATCCACGAAGTCATAAATCCGCCGTAGCTCCATCCCATCACGCCGAGGCGATTTTCGTCCGCTATGCCATCAGCAATCAGTTTATCCACGCCCGTCATCAAGTCCTGATAGTCCGCGCCGCCCCAGTCTTTGTAGTTTGCCATTCGGAATTTCTTTCCGTAGCCGGACGAGCCGCGCGGGTTGACGCGCAGAACGGCATAGCCTTGCGAGTTGAACGTTGCAATCGGATATGCGCCCGTCCCCCCTGTGAACGACTGCACGAAAACCCCTGCCGGGCCGCCGTGAATCACTAACAGCAGAGGCACGCGCTTGCCTGCCTCGTAGCCTATGGGATAGCTTAACAACCCTTCGATTTCCATTCCGTCTTTGCTCTTCCACCGGATCACTTCCGTTTTGCCGACCGGAGGTTTGGGCATATCCGCATTAACGCGACTCACCTGCACAGGCGCAAAGCCGTCCACTCGACTGACGTAAGCTTCGGCAGGTTTATCGGTCGTCTGCATAGCGAAACCGAACATCGTGCCCGTGCGATTGAGATCAATGGCTGCATACGCGCCATCGGCTTTGTTGATTTCGCTGATGGCGTTGGTTTCAGTGTTGATCGCATAGACGCGCGCCGTGGTGCCGCGCGTTTCGCTGAAATAAATTCGCTTGCCATCTGCGGCCCAGCCGATCAAGCTCGGTTGTTCATCGAAGGTCGCAGCTAAGGCTTTCGGCGAGCCGCCGCTGGCGGGCAGTAAATTGATGATGCCGCCGCCGCCCCAGCGCGGAGGGTTGTCGCTGATTATGAGCGCGATCCATTTGCCGTCGGGCGAGTACATCGGATCGCTTTCGGCTGCCGGTGATGAAAGCCACGATTTCTCTTTGCCGCTCGCCACATCTAAGACCGACAAATCCGATGTCGTCCAGTCGTTAGCCACAGGTGATTTCACATGCGAAAACACAATGGTCTTGCCATCGGGCGACCAATCAAATTCAGAGATGTTGCCGTCCATCTCTGTGAGCTTGCGCGGCTCGCGTTTGCCCTGCGCATTTTTCGCCACAGGGATCACGTACAGGCGAGTCTGTTTGACGTTTTCGTCAACCCATCGCCAGTCGTCTTTGCCTTTGTTATTTTTTTCTTCGGCCTCGCCTGCGCCATCGGTTTGCAGAAATGCGATCGACTGGCCGTCAGCCGACCATTGGAAGCCGCTGACGCTGGTCTTCACATCTGTGAGTTGTTCGGCCTCGCCTCCCGCAGCGCGCAGCAGGTAGATGTTGTTTTTGCCTGCGCGCGAAGAAGTAAAGGCGAGCCATTTGCCATCGGGCGACCATTGCGGATTGGTGGATGATTTGTCAGCATAGGTCAACTGCACGGCGTCGCTGCCATCAGCGTTCGCCAGATAAATCTGCGACAGGTACTCGCTTTTGTCCGCCGTCATCACCGCTTGACTGACTGTGTAAGCGACGCGCTTGCCGTCGGGCGAGACGCGCACTGCGGCGATGCCTTTGAGCTTCATAGATAACTCTGGCGTCCATGCTTTCGGTTCATCTCCAAGAGAGAGAGCTTGAATCGGAAGCGAGAGAATCAACCAGAGCAATAGCAGCTTGAATGTGAGATTTCGTAATCGCATGTTATGTCCTCCGAGTGAGCAGCCGTTTCTTTGATCCGGCGCTTGAAATGGGTTATGTCTGAGAGTCCGCCTTAGGATGTCCCGCCCGATTATAGACGCAAAGCAAGGCCAGAGAAAGCCGTTCCGTTACAAACCTGCGTGAGGAATAGATGAGGCGCTCGGTTATAAGTTTTAGTCTGAGCCGGTCGCTTATTGATGAAACCGCGCGTTCTCTCGTTCGCGGTTCGCGGCTTCAACATATGCGTTAGCCTTTGGGTCTGCCGGAACTGCACTATCCAAATCCGTCGAGATGTACTTGAACGTCGCGTGGCCATCTTTGTTGAGATAGATGCGAAGATCGCCTTGTTGTACGTTGCCGGGCGAAGCGCTTAAAACCATCGTGTTTCCGACTTGTCGCGGCTTGAAGAATCCTTCCGCATTGCCCGCAATCACAATATCCGCTTCGGGATTTTCGCGCGCCAGTTGCATCGCGTTCTCTATTTCCGAATGCGCTATTATCACAAGCACGTCACAATTTTTGCGCGCAATCGGCACCACGCGCCGCGCGGCTTCCGACGCGCTTGTCACCGTCCCATCTGTAATGCCAGCGCCCGGTTTTGTCGGCTGAGCCAATCCCACGAATCCTATTCTCAATTTATTTTTCCTGCCTTTGATTCGCGGGCCTGTGACTTCTTTGATTATGTAAGGAGCGGGCGCATCCACGTTGCCAGAGAATACACCGTTAGCAGAAACTATGCTCTTAATCAGAGGCCAGCGCGCCGTGCGTTCGGCCAGCCCTTCGCGCGCCAATAGTTTGTGCGCATATGGCAAATCGTAACGGCCCAGATTTATCACATCCACAGGCCAGCGGTTATAAGCTTCTGTGACCTGATCGTTTTGCAGCGACGCGATTCGGTCTGCGCTATAGCTGTTGTACCACAAAAAACCGGCTTCGACCTGCAGCACGGGAGTCTGTTTGAACTTCTGTTTGAAAGCTTCCAGATAGCCTATGCGGCGCGCCAGCCCGCCGCGCGGATGATTGCAATCACAGAGGTTGAGATTGCCGCGCTGGTTTGCAGAAATCAAGATGGCGAGCGCGGCCCCATCGTCGGCTCCCAATCGCTCGTCAAGCGTTGCAGGTTGCTCGTCGGCTTTAGGCGACGGTGATTGCGCTATCGCGCCAACGAACAAACAGACAATCGCTAGTAAAGCGCAGATCGTTTTCTTCAACAACTGATTTCCCCTCATACAAAATGATCGAGGCCCGACGGGCCTTAAGATTTTTTATCACGTCGAATCAGGCGCGGCAACCGGGTTCGCATCTCAAGAGCGCCGCGCGACAGAATTATACCCCAGTTGCCGCGAGATTTTTCGAGCCGCTTCTTTCACCATCTCGACGATTTACGGAGGCGGATTTCAGTCTGACAAAGTTCCTGCATTATTTTATTGTACGGCATATCGAATTTGTATTCTGTATTCCGAAATGGCGGGCCTTCAAGCGGTCGGTATTTTTTTGAGCAGTGGCTGAAATGCTTGCCTCATACGCTCCTTTGAAATAGTATCGTCTCGGCTGGCGCACGGCTCGGCCTTGACTACTAAAGAAGGAGAATCTGCAATGAACATACTGCTTCTATCTATGCCGGATTCATTCGAGCACATGCCTTCGGTTGCCGTACGAATGCCGAATGGCGCTCTCACATCGCTTGCGGGAAATGTTGATTCGCATCACAAAGTCGCGGTCGCCGATTTGATTCTCGTTCAACAACAAGTGCGCGAAACTGTCGAGCGGCTCGTGCGCGAAACAGCGCCCGACATCGTGGGGCTGTCGGTGATGACGTTTCAGCGCAAGACCGCCAGGAAGGTCATAGACCTTGTTCGCTCGCTCAAGCCTGACGTGCGCGTAGTAGTGGGCGGCTATGATCCGAGCCTGGCTGCCGAAAGTTACACAGACAACGATTCAGGCGTCGTTGATTTCATAGTGCGCGGCGAAGGCGAAATAACATTTCGCGACCTGTTGCGCGCGATTGAAAACGAGAGCGGCTACGATCACATCACGGGGCTTTCTTATCGAAGCGGCGACCGTTTCTATCACAACTCTGACCGAGCAGTGAGCGGCCTCGACGGTGGCGAGATAAAACCGCCGAATCGCGATGCGCGAGTGCTGAAAGGCTACACGATGCTTGGCCGACAAACGGATGTAATAGAGACTTCGCGCGGCTGCACATTCGATTGCAGTTTCTGCTCGATCATCGAGATGCGCGGGCGCAATTTTCACACATACACTTTTGATCGCGTCATCGCAGACATACAGGACGCCGCAGATCACGGCGCGCGAGCGATCTTCATAGTTGACGATAACATCTCGCTCAACGTCAAACGCTTTGAAGCGCTCTGTCAGGCGATCATAGACGCAGGGCTGAACAAAATTGATTATACGGTTCAAGCGATGACTTCTTCGATAGCGAATCACGGCGACACGCTTGCGCCGCTCATGCGCAAAGCGGGGTTTCGTTACGTGTTTCTGGGAATCGAAAACATTCTGGAAGACGATTTGCAATTCCTGCGCGCGAGTTCCAAAAACACCAAGCGCGAAGACGGCAAGAAAGCGGGCAACGCTACGATCAAAGCGATTGATTACATTCACAAGAATAAGATGTACGTCGTTGGCGGCTTAATAGTCGGAAACCCCGATGACACTCGTGAATCAATCGAAACGAATCTGGAATTCGCGCGGCAGTATATTGACTGGCCTTACATTCAGCACCCGACGCCTTACCCGCGCACGCCTATGACAAAAGACTTCCGCGACCGTGGATTGATAATCATCGAGCGGATGGAAGAGTACGACGGCACGACAGCCGTCGTGAAGACGGAACACCTGTCGGCAGAAGAAGCCGAGTTTCTGAGATGGCGAGCAGACCGTTGGATGAAGCTCCGGCACATGCCTGTTGCGCTCGCACACAACCCGCTGTTTGTTTTAAAGAACGCGCCAAAGATGTTCGCGCACACATTTCGCGGAAGCACGCTCAAGTCTATGTTAGGGCTTGAAGACGAGCGCAAAGCCTTCGAGCGTTACCGAGCCATACGAAGCGCCGAGCGCGCGTATATTTGATTAACCTCCCTCCGAGCCCGAGAGTATTTGAGCAAGGTCGAGTGGTGAACAAGAGATGAGCGAAAGTCCCACGTATGACGTGTTCATCAGCCACAGCTCTAAGGACAAGCCCGTAGTGCGCGAACTGGCTGAACGGCTAAAGGCTGATGGCCTGCGCGTATGGTTCGATGAATGGGTGATTCAGCCCGGCGATATGATCGGTCTCAAGATCGAACAAGGGTTAGAGCAATCGCGAACACTGATTCTGGTCATGTCGGCCAATGCTTTTGCTTCCGAGTGGGTGACGCTCGAACGCCACACGGTAATGTTCCGCGACCCAACCAATCAAGAGCGCCGCTTCATTCCCCTGCTGCTGGATAACGCCGAGATCAAAGACATGCTGAAGCAATACGCCCACATTGACTGGCGGCAGAAATCTGATGAGCAGTATGCAAAGCTGCTGGCCGCCTGCTTTTCGCCAATCGTCGCGATAGAGCCTATCGTCGAGCAGAAGCGCAAACTGCAACAAAGCAAAATACTCAAAGAGCATTCCTCTTTGGTATTTGGAGTGGCAGTGACGGCGGACGGACTGCGAGCCGTCTCTGGCCACAACACCGTGCAAGTGTGGGACCTGGAGAAGGGCATCTGTACCGCTATGCTCAAAGGGCATATCAGTTTGGTGTGGGGAGTAGCCGTGACGGCGGACGGACTGCGAGCTATCTCCGGCTCTCAAGACAAAACTGTGCGAGTGTGGGACCTGGAGAAGGGCATCTGTATCGCCACGCTCGAAGGGCATACTGATGACGTGTATGGAGTAGCCGTGACGGCGGACGGACTGCGAGCCGTCTCCGGCTCCAAAGACAAAACTGTGCGAGTGTGGGATCTACAGAAGGGCATCTGCCTTGCCACGCTCGAAGGGCATACTTATGACGTGAATGGAGTAGGAATAACGGCGGATGGAAAGCGAGCCATCTCTGGCTCCTCCGACGACACTGTGCGAGTGTGGGACCTGGAGAAGGGTGTCTGTATCACCACGCTCGAAGGGCATACCGATTGGGTAAGGGGAGTAGCCGTGGCGGCGGACGGACTACGAGCCGTCTCCGGCTCCAAAGACAAAACCGTGCGAGTGTGGGATATACAGAAGGGCATCTGCCTTGCCACGCTTGAAGGGCATACTGATGACGTGAAGGGAGTGTCATTGACTGTAGACGGACGGCGAGCCATCTCTGGCTCCAGAGATAGAACTGTGCGAGTGTGGGAGCTACCGCCATATGATGAGAAAGCAGCTAAAGTGGCCGAGGCTACTCTCTACACCAACGCTAAGGTTCTTCTCGTTGGCGATAGCGGCGTCGGCAAGTCGGGATTAGCATATCGTCTCACCGAAGATCGCTTTGAGCCGACCATCTCGACCGATGCTGCGTGGGCTACGCAACTCAGTTTGCCGCACAACATAAATACAAATGACATCGAACGCGAAATCTGGCTCTGGGACTTTGCAGGGCAAGCCGACTATCGCCTGATTCATCAACTCTTCATGGACGAAACTTCATTGGCCGTTCTCGTCTTTAATCCGCAAAGCGAGAACCCGTTTGAAGGTCTAGGCCAGTGGGACCGCGACCTGCAACGGGCCGCTCGTCGTCCATTCAAGAAACTCCTAGTCGCAGGTCGCTGTGATCGTGGAGGCTTGATGTTGAGCAGCAACACTATCGAGCAATTCCGCAAGGAGCGTGGCTTCGCAAGCTATCTGGAAACCAGCGCCTACACCGGAGACGGCTGTACCGACTTGCGCGATGCGATCATCAACAGCATTCCGTGGGACGACATCCCTTGGACTTCTTCGCCGCGTACTTTCAAGGTTTTGAAAGAAGAGATAGTGAAGCTCAAGGATGAAGGCAAGGCGCTGCTGCGAATGTCTGAATTGAAGCAGCAACTCGAAATGCGATTGCCCGGTGAGAGCTTCACGCTGGAACAGTTGCGCGCTGTCGTCGGATTGCTCGCGGGGCCGGGCGTCGTCTGGCAATTGGAGTTCGGCGATTTCGTACTGCTCCAGCCCGAACGCATCAACGCCTATGCCGCCGCCGTGATTCGGTCTGTCCGTTCTCACTCGGATGAGATCGGATGTATTTTTGAAGCGCGTGTTCTGGCTGGAGAACTCGACTATCAAAAATCAGAGAATCAGAAAATGGAGCGGCTGCCGCACGACGAAGAGCAGATAGTCTTGCGGGCCATGCACCAGATTCTTGTAGATCATAGCCTATGCCTGCGCGAAAATACTGAATTGGGCACGCTGCTCGTCTTCCCTTCTTACTTCAAGCGCGAACGACCCGATCAACCGGATCACCCGTCTGCGCTCGTGACGTATCAGTTCAGCGGTATGCTCGACGAGATTTACGCTACGCTCGTAGTGAAGCTGCGACACACCGCAGCCTTTGACACCGATGAGAGATGGCTCTGGCGATTCGCTGCTGACTTCAGAACACAGGCTGGCAAGCGCGTCGGTTTCTATATGACGAAGAAAGTTGAAGGAGCGGCTGAACTGACGGTCTATTGCGAGCCGGACACGGCAGAAGATACCAAGGTCACTTTCATTCGATACATCCATGACCATTTGAAGATGAAAGACCCGAACGTGGTCAGAGTGCGGCACTACGTTTGTTCAAATCCCAAATGCGGCGAGCCTGTCGAAAGCCTGCGCGCAGTTCAGAAGGCGCTTGAGAGCCGCAGGAAAACGATTCCCTGCCAGTATTGCAGCAAGCAGATTCTGCTGCAAGACCTTATCGAAGAGAAGTTCGCTTCAGAAAGAATCCGGCGCGAGGTGCGCGAGTTGGAGCAGAAGTCTCAGAGCAACATCGAGACTCAGAGCCGCGAACTCGTACTTGAAGCGCACGCATTCGCAATCGCGCGCGAGGCCGGACAAATCTATAACCAGTACAAAAAATCCGATCAGGGCATTGACGCTGAAATCGAATTTAAGAACGACCAGGGCGAGGCGAGCAGAAAGCGGGTTTACCTGCAACTCAGAACTGGCGATTCCTACATTCAAACTCAGAATGCCAGCGGCAAGGAAGTATTCGTCATCAAAGACCCGATTCACGCCGAGCATTGGCAGGCGCAAGTCTATCCGGTGATGCTTGCCATACGCGCTTCGGGCGGCCAGATTCTATGGATGAACGTGACGGATTACTTAAAACAGCATGGGAAAAATGCGAAGCAAATCATCTTCGATGGCGAGCCTTTTACGGCGCTGAACGTCGTGAGGTTGAGAGACAGATTATTCCGGTGAATTTCCGACTGATCAAATCACGAAAAAAATGGCTGAACAGGAGCTTCCCCATTCAGCCGGTTTAAGAGAGTCGGTTTGTCAGGCCGAAACTTTGCAATCAATCAAATCATTGAAGCGGCTCTATAACAGCGCGCGTGCCTTGCGCAGTGGCATCAAGCGTAAAAACCAGATTACCCGCCGGGTCGAATATTTGAATTTTAGCCGGGCCGCTGAATTCATCGCCTTTGTTGTTTGTCGTCAATTTTGAAATGACTTTGTAGGTGCCCTGAAACTCAGGGTTGACGGTGCTGCCAATCAAGACGGCGTAGAAATTAACGGCGAATTCGCCTTCGCCTGTTCTCTCCCATAACCCAAGTCCGGGCGTAGCTTGCGGCGGGATGTAATCAGTCAGCGAGAGTTCTAATACTGTTCCATCTGAATGAAATGCCTCAACACCCGTGAATGGCGCTTGAGTGTTTGCGGCGGCCTGCCCTTGAATCATTTGAGCAAACTTGCTGGCAATTTCCGGCCTGATATTGGCACCTTCACCACTGACTTGCACATTAACCAGCCACGCGCCCGTCAGGTCATTTCGCTTCTTAGCCATAATTGATACAGAATCTTTTTCTTTGCGATAAGACTCCATGTTTTGAGCAATTGCGGTTATCGTTAAAAGCGCCACAACCAGTGTGAGCGCTGCGGCAAAATAAATTTTCTTCGTTTTCATGTTTTCCCTTTCATTCGGTTAATCTTGTTTTTGCGAATCCAACGGGTGGGAATATAATGGAATCCGTTTTCGCCGTAATGATATACCGATGACAAAGCTGTGACATTCTTATGCCCGTATACACAAGCGACGATCTTTTGAGATGACAGATTCAAACAACACAAGTCCTTCCGGCTATCGCTTCGATGATGTAGTCATTGATTGCAAGAATTTTCGTGTCGAAAAAAACGGGCAAACCAGAACCCTCACTCCGCGCGCGTTCGACATCCTTGTTTTTCTGGTGGCGCGGCGCGGGCGCGCTGTTGAAAAACAGGAGTTGTTCGAGCAAATCTGGAAAGGGACTTTCGTTACAGACAACGCATTGACACGAGTAATCAAAGAGATACGTCGCGCAATAGGCGACGATGCAGATGCGCCGCGCTATATCGAAACCATTCCAAAGCGAGGCTACCGTTTTATCGCAGAAATCACACAAATTTCAGATGCGGCTAAAACTTCACAACCTGAGCTAACTGAACAGCGCGCGACTCCTTCAATTCCTTCAATGGCCGTCTTGCCATTCAAACTATTTACATCAAACAGCGACGATGAATATCTGGGGCTTGGGATGGCCGATGCTTTGATAACTCGCCTGAGCAATGTCAGGCAAATAATCGTGCGCCCGACGAGCGCCGTTTTAAAGTACGCAGGTATTAATCAAGACCCTGTGGCAATCGGGCGAGAGCTTTGCGTGGAATCTGTGCTCGAAGGAAGCATACGCAAATCGGGCGAAAGGATACGCGTCACAGTGCAGTTTGTCAGCGTCGAAGATGGGCGACCTTTGTGGGCAGACAAATTCGATGAGAAATTCACTGATATATTCGCGGTCGAGGATTCAATCGCAGAAAAAGTAGCCGACGCGCTGG
Organism: Blastocatellia bacterium; assembly: GCA_035277165.1. Taxonomy (GTDB): domain Bacteria; phylum Acidobacteriota; class Blastocatellia; order UBA7656; family UBA7656; genus DATEKX01. The sequence goes on from DATEKX010000379.1 coordinate 14,018, forward strand.
CCCTGCGCTTGAGCGGTGAAGAAAGACTGCTGCTGAAGAAACGTTACACAGGCGCGGTCGAAGCGCACGAGTTTTATCTCAAAGGGCGTTACTACGCCAATAAATTCACGCTGGAAA
>DATEKX010000380.1:0-5379 GCA_035277165.1 Blastocatellia bacterium
CTGCTGTAAATGAACGCAGATGAATAACAACCGCGCGACTGCGAAACGATTACCTGCGCCCGCCCGCAGCTTGCTTCTTGAGCGACAGATTCACTTTGACGGTTTTGTTCGCCGCAACCTCGACCTCTTTTTGAGCATACCCGTAGCCAACCTTTTGCAGGTTAATCGTGTACTTGCCGGGGGCCAGGTCTGTGATAGTCGCGGGCGTAAGACCGTATGATCGCGGAGCGCCCGCTCCGTCTTCGGAGGTTGGAATCAGCGTCACGCCTGCGCCCGGTGGAACTGATGTGACTTCGATGCTGCCCCGGTTCGTCTGCTGCGCTTTCTGAGGAGAGTTGTTGTTAGCCGGTTTCGATTGCGCGACATTGGCGTTGCCATTCGTCTGATTGTTGTTCGCAGAGTCAGGAGGCGAACAGGCGATTGTGAACAGGTTTAATGCTATAAGCGATTGAATCAGGAAATAGCGCGTTGGTTTCATATTATCATTTTACAAGTTCTTCACACTTTTCACAGGTTTTTACAATCTCTTGACTACATTTACATCCAATCCGCGTAGATTCGAGATGGTACACAGAGCAAGTGCAAAGAGTTTCTTGAAACCGATGGCTAGGGGTTCTAAGGATGCATAAATATAAAGTGCCGGTTATCGGCTTCATTTCACTGATTCTATTTTTATCGGCGCAAACAGCGTTGGCGCAATCGGTCGCACCCGCTCCGACTGCCGAAGAAGCCGACGCGCTCTTTAAAGCGCAGAAGTGGCCCGATGCGGCAAAGGCTTACGGGGCGATAACGAAGAACGAGCCAAAAAATGGCCGCGCCTGGTATCGCCTTGGGTATGCTTTCCACTCGATGGGAAATTTCGAGCAGGCCGCATGGTCTTACCAGCGAGCAGTTGAAATCGCAGGTAATCCACTCGCTATGTACAACCTCGCATGTTCTTACGCTCGATTGAAAGATAAAGACAAAGCGTTCGAGTGGCTGAACAAATCAATTAACTCTGGCTTCTTCGGTTCCGCGCAATTGGAAAAAGACGCAGACCTTGTGAGTCTGCACGACGACGCGCGATTCAAAGAGTCTGTGGCGCTCGCCGATAGGACGACCCGGCCATGCGAGTTTGCGTCTGAGTATAAACAGTTCGATTTCTGGGTAGGCGAATGGAACGTCGAGACTACGCAGGGGCAGCCAGCCGGAAAAAATATCATCGAACGTATGGAACAGGGCTGCATCTTGATGGAGAACTGGACAGGCGCAGCGGGCGGAACGGGAAAGAGCATCAACTTTTACAATGCAAGCACAGGGAAGTGGCGACAGACCTGGGTAGACAGCACCGGCAACGTCGCAGAATACGAGGGCGAGTATAAAGACGGCGCGATGCGATTTGACGGCAACCCTGTGACCACCAATGGGAAGAAGACGCTAAGGCGTTTGATATTATCGAGCCAGGGGCCTGATCGCGTGCGACAACTCTTTGAACAATCAGCCGACGACGGAAAGACCTGGACTACGCAATACGATTTGATCTACGTCAGAAAAAAATAGATACCTCCCCGCCAAAGACAAAAGCGCGCGAAGCATCACTCTGTGATAAGCTTCGCGCGCTTTTGTCTTCGCGTGATTTTTGACCACCTTTATCTGCTTTTACAAATCTTTCACAACTTTTTCAACAATTCACACAACTTTCCAGACGGCCTCGTTCAGACCATAGGTTGAGTTTGACATCGCTCAATCAAGTTGCAGCAAAACGACAGTGCCGCGAGCGAGCAGTAGCGAGCGGGTCAGTCATTAATCAAACCCGTTCGCTATCGCTCGCGGTACTGTTTGCTCTCATTAATAGGAAGTACCTAAAGATAGAGATTGCCGTTAACGTTCTATCCCGCTCAAAAACGGAAATGATTCAGGAGGCACAATGAGTAGTTTGAAATCAAAATGGAAAACATCAAAGCGAGCAAAGGCCATCAACCGCTTCGTGGCCGCGTCCGTCGCGATGTTTCTACTTTTATCGCAAGTAACTGTCTTGGCCTTTGCACAAGCCGAGACAGGACAACTCAGTGGAACTGTACTTGACCCCAACGGCGCAGTCGTAGCCGGAGCCAGCGTAATCTTGAAGTCTGTTGACACGGGAGCTGAGCGCCGCACTACTACCAGCGATGCAGGAACCTATGTCGTAACCAACCTGCAGCCCGGAGTCTATGATGTCCGAATCGAAGCGCAAGGATTTGCGCCGACCACGCAGCGAGCACAGGTGACCGTAGGCTCGAAACTTTCCTTAGACATCGCTCTTTCAGCTCAGGCTTCGTCCGAGCAATTAACCGTCGTCGCAGGTGACAGCGGCGTTGCGGTCAACACCGAAACGCAAATGCTATCGAATACTGTGACCGGAAGACAGATTGTTGAACTACCGACTTTGACTCGCAATCCGTATGCTCTGGTTCAGCTATCAGGCAATGTTTCGCCCGGCGACGCTAGCGACCCCGCGGGCGCGACAGTTCGCGGAGCCGGATTCGCCATCAACGGCCAGCGATCTGCCAGCACAAACATCCTGCTTGACGGCGCGGACAATAATAACTCTTTCACGGCTTCAGTAGGCCAAAGCGTGCCGCTCGATTCCGTGCAAGAGTTTCAGGTAATCACCGGCAACTTCTCAGCCGAGTTCGGTCGCGCATCGGGCGGCATCGTCAACGTTGCAACCAAATCAGGCAGCAACGAATTTCACGGCACGCTCTATGAATTCAACCGAGTCTCTGCCCTTGCGTCGAACGGTTTTCAAAACAACGCTCTCGGCGTGCGAAAGCCTGTCTTCACACGCAATCAATTCGGTTACTCCGTAGGCGGCCCCGTAATTAAAGAGAAGCTGTTCTTTTTCAACAGCACGGAATGGACTCGCGTGCGCAGCGTCACCACAGTCACTTCGCTTGTGCCGACGGCGGCGTTTATAGCAAACACTTCGGCGGCAACGAAGAATTTCTTCAGTAAGTACAACCTCGGTCAACCCATCAATGGTCGCATCCTGACGAAAGGCGATATTGATGATCTTGGAATCACAAATCCGGGCGGCCCTTTCTCGGAACTTGCATCGAGCCTCCCCGTTTTTGGACAAGTGATTCAAGACATACCCGGCAATGCGGGCGGCGGCAATCCGCAAAACACTTACCAGCTAGTTGGCCGCGCAGACTGGATCGTGAGCGACAAGACACAGGTCTATGGTCGCTATGCGCTACAGGATTCAACCTTTCCCGAAGGAGTCGTCTCAACCAGTCCTTATGAAGGGTTCGATACGGGAAGCAAGCTCTTCAACAACAATTTCCTGCTTTCGCTGACTCGCACATTCAACCCGCGATGGGTGTCGCAATCGAAGGTCGCTTTCAACCGGTTGAGAACAGACTCGCCGCTCGGCGAACAGCCCGTCGGCCCGACGCTCTATTTCCTGACCAGAGCGGCAGCCATTGGACAAGACTTCATCGCGCTGCCCGGTTACTTGCCGTTTTCTCCGGGCGCGGCCATCCCTGCGACCGGCCCGTTGAACCAGTTGCAGTTCAACGAAGACATAAATTTTTTGCGCGGCAAACACGCGTTCCGATTCGGCGGTCAGTATGTCTACAATCAAACCAATCGCACGTTCGGCGCTTTCCAGAATTCGGTCGAAACGTTGAGCACTACGGTTGGAAAAGGTCTCGACAATCTTTTGCTTGGAAAGCTGTTTCAGTTTCAAGGCGCGATTGATCCAGAGGGTAAGTTCCCCGGCGAATCGGTCACGCTGCCTGCGACTCAGCCGAACTTCAGCCGCAGCTTCCGTTATCACGAGTGGGCCGCTTACTTCAACGATGCATGGAAACTACATCCGCGAGTGACGCTCAATCTTGGGCTGCGTTATGAATATTACGGCGTGCAGCACAACTCGAACCCGCGACTCGATTCCAACTTCTATCTCGGATCGGGGTCGAGCCTGTTCGAGCAAATTCAAAACGGCGCGGTTCAGATCGCAGAAGACAGCCCTGTCGGCGCGTTCTGGAAACCGGACCGGAACAACTTCGCCCCGCGCGTAGGCTTTGCATGGGATGTGTTCGGCGATGGCAACACATCTTTGCGCGGCGGCTACGGGATGGCGTATGAACGCAACTTTGGAAACGTCACGTTCAACGTGATTCAAAACCCGCCCAACTATGCGGTCGTTTCAATCGTGGCCGGGACTGATGTGCCGAGCATAGACATCACGCCTGACAACGCCGGGCCGCTCGCGGGCACAGGCTCGAAGTTGCTTCCGCGAACCAGCCTTCGCGCTATCAACGAAAACATCGTCAACGCCTATGCTCATCTTTGGAGCTTAGCAGTCGAGCGCAAGGTATTCGGCGGCGTCGCAGCGGTTGAGTATTCCGGCTCGGCTGGTCGCAAGCTTTACGATCTGACAGACCCAAACCGCCCGGGAACCGCGAATGTTTATCTGGGCGTTCCCTGCGACCCTGTGCAAGGCACTTGCACTACGCGATTGAACGCGCAGTATTCGAACCTCAACACGCGCGGCAATCTGGGATTTTCCAACTACAACGGAGTGACGTTTGGATACGAGACTCCGTTCATTCACAAAATCGGTTTGCAGCTCACGGCTCGTTATACGTGGGCGCATACGATAGACAACTTGAGCACCACGTTCAGCGAATCGGCCAACAATAACAACATCGGTTTGCTCGACCCATTCAACCCGAATCTGGATAGAGGCAATGCGGATTTCGACATACGTCATCGCTTCTTCGGAAGCTGGGTGTGGCAGCTTCCTTTCTACAACAAGCAGGAAGGAATAGTCGGAAAACTGCTTGGCGGGTGGAGCCTAAACGGTTTGTTGCAGGCCAACTCAGGCGCGCCGTTTACAATCTTCGACTGCACGAATTCTCAAACCGGAACCTGTGTGCGAGCGTCGCAAACGGGAGCGCAAAATGCGAGCGGTTCGAGCAATCCCGCGCCCGACCCGACGGCTGCAAACACATTCCAGTATCTTCCGATCACTGGACTGACTCCCGGTTTCTTCATCAACCCGAATACAGGTAATTCGGACTACGGCCCCTTCCCGTCGAATATGACTGCGCGCAACGCTTTCAAAGGGCCGGGCTTCTATCAACTCGACACGTCCGTGCTCAAGAACTTCAGGATCACGGAAACGAAGAGCTTGCAGTTCCGCGCAGAGTTCTTCAACGTGTTGAATCACGCGAACCTGTTTTTGGTAAACAACAACACGGACATCAGCGGCACGGCTTACATCCCTGCGACGCGAGGACTTCCGACAACGGGCGTGCCTGAACGCCGCAACGTACAGGTCGCCGCGAAGTTCATCTTCTAACTTTGTGGTATCCACGGTAGGGGCAGGGCTTGTCCCTGCCCGAATCGCCG
>DATEKX010000381.1:0-5592 GCA_035277165.1 Blastocatellia bacterium
TTCACCCTTTCACCCGCTCACCCCTTCACCCTATCACTATTTCGATTCCGCCAGCGTGAACCTGGGCTCGATGTCTATTGGCACGGCACTGAGCTTGTCGAGCGTTTTCTGCATTTCTGGCCTTATCACACCATACTTGTCGAGCAGGGCTTTTGCCTTCTCATAAGAACCTTCGGCCTGAAGAGTCAGTATTTCAGTCGTCAACTTGCGCACGGCGTCTTTGATGCGAGCAGGGTCTATCGCATAGGTTCCGGCCTGTGAGTCGTACTTGATTCCGCCTTCATCCAGCAGATAGTTGAACTGCATCGCCTGGCCTTTGCCGTGAGCTTCGGTTATGCCGAAACGCACGGAGCGGAACGAACTGGACAGATAGGTTGTGTACAGGTCGTTCTCCAGTTTTTTATCAACCGCACCTTTATCAATCAGGTACTGCAAACCCCACAGGCCAGTAATGTCGGCTTTCGCTTCTTCAATTGCCGAAGCGAGTTCTTTAAGCTCCAGACGCACAGTTGTCTGTCTGCCTGCGACTGTGATGCTGTGCGGGCCGATGCCGTGTAGTAATTCGTGCGCGAGTATGTGCGTGAAGAAAGCGTCAAAGGAAATCTGAGATCGTTGCGCCGGATCAAGCGCGACGCCTGCAATGGGAACCAGCACTTTGTTGAACTTCTGTTCCTGCATATTCTTGAGCATTATTTGTGTTGTGCCTCTCTCTTTTACTATTTGCTCATCGTTAGGCAGGTTAAAAGCTGCCGTCTGCACGCCGCGATTTCCATCGCCCGCAGTGAATACGACATCAACTACGCGAATCGGCGAACCAGCGCCGACTTTGGGATTGCGATAACGTGGGTCCATCGGAAGATTGTTTTCGAGTTCCTGAAGATAGCTACTGAATTTTGCAATCTTCGTTGATTCGGCTTCGTCGCGCAGTGCAACGAAAGCCTCGAAGGCGGCTTTGTAGCCGAACAGCCCATCTTCGTAAGTTTCATACGGCCCGAACGTCACATCAATCGGCGAATTCAAATCCATCCACGCGACATCGCTTGCGTAATAGTTGTCCGTCATAAACGCATCAGCGCGTTTGGTCAAAAAGTTTTTAAGCGTTTCATTAGTGGTGAGGCTTGCCGCTTCTCGCAGCAGGTTTGCCGCAGGCTCAAGGAATTCGCGGTACTCCTGGCTGTAGGGAACGATTGTAAGCTTGCCGTCAGCGCCGCGTCTTATGACGGTGAAGAATCCCTGCGCCTTTTTGCGATCATCTTCGGAAAGCCCTTGCGTCCAGGTGTTAAATTCCTCTTTCTTTATATCGTCGGGATAAAAGCCCGCTTGCGGAGGCTTCTCGTGCGGCACGTCGGGGATGAACGGCTCGTCGTGATTGGGACGCGACCACGGCCCTTTGTTGACTACGAAGTAGTGGAGACGTTGTTGCCCAAGTGGACTCTTATCGGCTTCGAGCTTCGCCTTGAGCGCGACGTTGCCGCTCCATACCTGACGGTAAAATATGGGGTCCATCAGTTTTGCCGCCTGAATTATCTTGTCCAGAGCCTTGCGATCACCATCTGAAAGGTGCGAAACGTCAGCAGTGACTTCGGTCGGAGCAAACTGACCAATTTTTGTCGCGAGCGCCGGATCAGCCGCAGACATATTCGCTCCTCCTGTATTTGTATTTTGGTTTTGCGTAGTTTGACATGCATAACCGAGCAGCGTGAGGCTTATCGCCAGCGCGAGCAAACACGACTTTGTCAATATTTTCATCATTCACCATCCTCAAATAGTTTGAGACAATTTTACAGCCAATCATGTCAACCGACAAAACCTTTACCGCTCGAACGATGATTTGTTCAGTGAAAATAAGTAGAGTTGAATCCACAGCGACGGCAACCACGGTTTGCAATCAGGGTGGATCAAGCACGTTGATGCCCAAATCTGAGAAGAAGCTCTGTAGGAGCGACCTGTCTATAGTTTCAGCAGGCTGAATATTTTCTGTAGCTCCATAGGAGCGACCTGTTGATTCAGAGGTCGCTCCTATGGAGCTACAGAACCATTCTATCCCACAGGTACTATAGACAGGTCGCTCCTACGGAGCTTCTTAAACAACTTCTGAGATGTGAAATCACTCGCCAACTTTTTAGGGCTCTTCAGAAATCTTGTAGGTTATCCGCCATTTCTGCGTGTCAAAAACGAGTTCCTGCGAGTACGTGCCAAAATCTATTCGAGCTATGCGCTTGCCGTCAATCACCTTTACGGTTTGGTTATTCAGACACTTGTGTATTTTGCCAAGCAGTACACTCAGCACCGCGTCACTTGCCTCCGCCGTATGCGCGCCATCGAACGTCCAGGCGAGCCTGAGCGACCTGAGCCTCTGCCGGTCATCGAATATAAAGTAGATGATTGAGCGCAACATTCCGCTGCCGTCATCAAGAGAATATGTTGGTCCATCGGTTGAAACGAAATCCGTCTTCTTCCCTGCCACCCAGTCTGAGTTATCATTCATCCCGTTCGGGTCTGGCCTCATAGAGATTATTTTTGCAACCTTGCTGTAACTATCTCCAACGCGAATGTCGAGACTGTCAACACAGACTCGCCTCACCTCAGGGCCTTGTGAAGAAGGCTTGGCCGTGCCCTGACCACCTATGTACAGGCAAACGATAAGGCAAACAAGGGTCAAACCTGTCATTTTGTTTCAGTGCCTCCGTTTCAACTTCGACGGCGACCGAGCATGTCGAATCCGACGGCGGTGACAAGCACTGCGCCTTTGACTATGTATTGGGTGTAGTTCTGAATACTCAGCAACGACATGCCGTTGTCGAGGCTCGCCATAATCAACGCGCCCAAACACGCGCCAAAGACAGTCCCACGACCTCCCATCAAACTGGTTCCGCCAATTACGCAAGCCGCTATCGCGTCAAGCTCCATAAGGTTTCCTGCATCGGGTGACGCGCTGCCAACGCGCGCCGTGTGAAGCAAAGAGGCCACGCCCGCAAGCGCGCCCATCAAACAGAAAGCCGAGAGGATATAACGCCGGAGACTTATGCCTGACAGCCGCGCCGCGTCGGGGTTGCCGCCTATCGCGTAGAGGTAGCGACCGAATGTCGTGTTTTGTGTGAGAAATGAACCGAGCAAAGCAACCGCGAGCAAGATGATTACAGGTATAGGTATGCCCGCGTGCTTGTTCAGCATGTAGGTAAAACCGGCGATGGCGATTGCAGGAAATAATATTCGCGCAATCGTTATCTGGATACCCGGAACTGAAAGCCCATGTCTTTGTCGCGCCTGATTGCGGCGAATCGTCATCCACACAATCGCGGCGATTGCTATTGCGGCAAGCGCCCAGCCGACTGTCGGAGAAAGAAAGTCTCGACCAAGAGTTCTGAAGACAGGTAACTCGACAGGTATGGTGCTGCCTTTAGTCAAACCAAGTATCACGCCGCGCCACGCCAACAAGCCTCCAAGCGTGACGATGAACGCAGGGATATTGGCGTAAGCCACAAGCGTTCCCTGCACTGCGCCTATCAGTAAACCAATCAATATCGCTGAGCCTAATGACGGCAACAATCCCCAGCCTTGCGTCATCGCCGCAATGCCGCCGACTAATCCGACAACTGATCCTACAGACAGGTCTATCTGCCCTGCGACGATTATCATCAGCATCCCTACAGCCAACACGCCCGTCACAGCCATCTGCTGAAACAGGTTTGATAAGTTGCCTGCGCTCAAAAACAATCCATAGGGATTCCTTTCATCAACCGTTGCCCACTGAAAAAAGAGCCATATCACGACGAGCGCAAACAGCATCGTGTAGGCGCGAAGTGTCGCCGTCGGCAGTTTGAATTTGCCAATGCGAGTTTGCGTGATCTCTTCTGTCGCGGCAGGCGGCGCAACATCGGCAGTCACGGGCGGGCGATCAATTGCCGGTTCGTTCGGTGATTGGCTCATAATATTTCTCTACTGGAATTCATCCTTCCGCATTCATCATTGATTCCTGCTGTGCCCCGTGGCGCAAGCCATGACGCGCTCCGGCGTAGCATCTGCGCGAGTGTATTCGCCTGTGATGCGCCCTTCGTGCAAAACGATCACGCGATCTGACAGCCCTAAAACTTCAGGCAGTTCGGATGACACTAACACGATGGCAAGGCCCGTTCCGGCAAGCTTGTTGATCTGCGCGTAAATCTCCTGCTTCGCGCCAACGTCAATGCCGCGCGTAGGCTCATCCAGAAAGAGCACGCGCGGGCTGGTCATCAGCCATTTCGCAAGCACGACCTTTTGTTGATTGCCGCCCGAAAGCGTGCCCGCGATTGTGTAAACATTCGGCGCTTTGACGCGCAATTCGCGACGGTAACGCTCACCGGCAGCCGCCTCAGCGTCAACGTCTGTCAAGAAGCGACCCGACACGCGAGTCAGTCCCGCAAGCGTCATGTTGTTTAAGATCGTCTGTTCGAGTATAAGCCCGAATCGCTTGCGGTCTTCCGTCACAAATCCTATTCCCTGTTTGATGGCATCCGCAGGTCGAGCGATGCGCGCGGGCTTTCCTTGAACTAAAATCTCGCCAGTCACGCGGCCCGCGTGCGCGCCAAAAATCGCCATCAGCAAATCGCTGCGGCCTGCGCCCATCAATCCCGCAATGCCTAAGACTTCGCCTTGCCTGACAGCAAAGCTGACGTTTTTGACAAGCAGTTTGCCTGGAACATTAGGGTCTTCGACCGTCATGTTTCGCGCTTCAAAAACAACATCGCCGCGAGGGTGATCTGCCTGCGGAAAGATGTCGCCCACGTCGCGCCCGACCATGCGAGCGATGACGCGAGGCTCGTCCATTGCGCTCCGGGGTTCTGTGCCGACCGTGCGACCGTCGCGCAGAACCGTGATGCGGTCGCTCAGGCGAAACACCTCGTTCAGTTTATGCGAGATGTAAATCATGCCGACGCCGCGCGATTTCAGTTGGTTGATTATTACAAAAAGCGTTTCGACTTCGGCGTCCGTGAGCGCGGCGGTCGGTTCATCAAGCACCAGTATGCGCGCTTCGTGCGAGAGCGCTTTCGCAATTTCAACAAGCTGTTGCTGACCTATGCCCAGATTATCAACAGGCGTGCGCGGGTCAAGTCGAAGGTGCAGATCATCAAGCAACGCTTCGGCGCGAGAATAAACCTGCTCCCATTGAATGATGCCAAAGCGGCGCGGCTCGCGGCTAAGAAAGATGTTCTCGGCGATGCTCATTTGTTTAACGAGCGAAAGCTCTTGATAGATGACCGCGATGCCCGCAAGCTCTGCGTCGCGCACGTTTGCAAAACGATGTTCTTTGCCGTCGAGAAAAATCTCGCCGCCGTATTGAGGGTGAGGATAGACGCCGCCCAACACTTTCATCAGCGTTGACTTGCCCGCGCCGTTTTCTCCGACGAGCGCGTGAACTTCGCCTTCGTGGAGATCGAATGTAACGCCGTCGAGCGCGCGCACGCCCGGAAACGTCTTCGTGATATTGCGCATCTCCAGCAGCGGTGGCTTGTTTGTCATAAACGCATCTTTTATGCAGCGGTCAGTTAATTTGAGATTTCAAATTAACTGACCGCTGATTACAGGTTACGGTTTTGGCCACTGGTCTTTCGG
>DATEKX010000382.1:0-8960 GCA_035277165.1 Blastocatellia bacterium
TAGTCGAATAGATGACCTCAGCGCCGACCATTCTTTGCAGCATCTCCACGGTTTCGTCTTCGTTGACCAGCATGCGAGTGTTGAAGAAATAAGCGCGGCCCTGCGCTTTGATAACGGCGAGCGATTCCTCATCGCCAACAAGCCATTCGCCGTTCACGCGAATGAGCGCAACCGTCTGAGGCTCTTTGACTCCCTCGAACATCAAAAAGACTGTGGCCGTGTTGCCTGTTATCTGCTCTCCTTTCGGTTCGATTTTGTCGGGTATTGATGAAAAGGTCTGAGCAAAATCCGGTTCCAGGTCTTGAAGCTCGGCGGGCGAAAGCCCTTCGATAGCCATTCGATATATCGAATGGCGGAAGCCTTCGATGTAGCGTCGTTCTTTGAGCGCGCGATAAAAGTTAATAGTAGTAGCTGTAGGCGACCCGGCTTTTTGCGCAAGCGTCGCGGAAGCGAGCATCATCAATGTAATTGCAAAAATGGCAAATCGTTTCATCAGGAACTCCGGCATAGATTGTCAATTGAGCGCGATATGGTTTGGGGGATTGATTCGTAGGGAGCGAGGCGCAGGCGTGCGGCCCGGTGTTTAATATACAACGGCTGAAACGGAGCTTCAAGAATAATGGAACGATGTTTTCAGGCTTTCGACAATTATAATTTTTCATACAGTTTGTGAATAGTTATCCCATGGTTTTCCGTCTTATCGTATTGAAGGAGCGAAAGCTCCGATTTAAAAAACTTTAAAGGAGAGAAGTATATTATGGCACGATTGATAGTAGTTGCATTGTCAGAAGATACAATCGCAGCACCAGGGAATCGGCAATCCAATTATCTGGAAGTATCTGTTACTGATGCTAATGGAGAACCGGCAACCGGACTTACCGTAAACAATTTCAAAGTAGACCCGATGATCGTTGGCCCCGGCGGGGCGCTGGTGAATATAACAAGAGCAACGCCAGGAAGACTACCGGGCTTCTATCACTTAGACCTCGTTCCAATCAATACTCAGACCTGGAAAGCCGGTGTTTACATTTTTGCTGTAGCGGTTCAGAGAGGAGCCGACAAAGGGCAAACATTGACTTCCGTGCTGATGGATTAAGAACCATCACCTGATCAAAACAAACAACCCTTATAACAAGTAGTTGAACGCGAGCGCGCGAATTAAGCAATCCTTCTCACCTTCAAGGGTCTTGCTTGATCGCGCGCCGCGTCATTTGCCATGTAGTTTCCTCTCTCACTTTTGAAGCACGTGAAGCTTTCGTTGTTGAAGCGTGTGATGATCGTATATCACGTCATCGCGTTCAGGGTAATCGCTGCGGTAATGCGCTCCGCGAGACTCGCGTCGCGCGAGCGCCGCTTCGGTGACAAGCCGCGCAAGCGTGACGAAATTCCACGAGCGCGTATTGAGTTGTCGCAGGGCAATCTCATCTAGCGCGGCTATCGCGTCTTTCAATCCCTGCTCATCGCGGACGATTCCGACTTTGCTCCACATTATTCGTTTCACTTCGGCTCGTGTGCCGTCGTCAATGCGCCAGTCTGCGACCTCTCCCAAATCCCAATCGCGCGGCTCGGCTGATTCAACGCGCGCCGCCGCTTCTTCGGCAGCCGTCGCGCCCGCTCGCGCGCCAAAGACGAGACCTTCCAACAACGAGTTCGACGCTAAGCGGTTCGCGCCGTGTACGCCCGTGCAAGTGACTTCGCCCGCCGCGTAAAGACCTGCGATGGACGTTCGCCCGAACGTATCCGTGCGGACGCCTCCCATCGTGTAGTGCGCTGCGGGGCTGACAGGAATGAGGTCGCGGGTTATGTCAACGTTATAGAGCAAACAGGTGTTGTAAATTTTCGGGAATCGCTCGCGCACGAAATCGCGGTCAAGGTGACGCATGCTCAACCAGACGTGCGGCGCTTCGGTCTTCGCCATCTCGAAGTGAATCGAGCGACTGACGACATCGCGCGGCGCAAGCTCTGCGCGTTCGTCATAGCCGTGCATGAATCGCTCGCCTTTCAAGTTGAGCAAGTGGCCTCCTTCTCCGCGCAACGCTTCTGAAATCAGGAAGCGCGGCGCGTTCTGAACGGCGAGCGCAGTTGGATGGAATTGAATAAACTCCATATCTCCTATGACAGCGCCTGCTCGATAAGCCATCGCCATGCCATCGCCCGTAGCGACATCAGGATTAGTCGTATGCAGGTAAAGCTGGCCCGCGCCGCCCGTCGCAAGCACGACTGCGCGAGCATAGAGCGCGCGTATCTTGTTCGTGACCGGCTCGACGTAAGTGACGCCGACCGCTCGCCCGTCTTTGACGATGAGCGATTGAGTGCAGGCGTGCGGCAGGCATTCTATAGCCGGAGACTTTTTAGACCATGCGACGAGCGAGCGCACTATCTCGCGGCCCGTCGCATCGCCTCGCGCGTGGAGTATGCGCGAGCGCGAATGCGCGGCCTCGCGAGTGAAAGAGAGGTGGCCGTCTTCGCGGTCGAACTCAGCGCCGTGTTCAATAAGCTCAGTGATGTAACGCGGCCCCTGTTCGACGAGGATGGCGACCGCATCCGGGTCGCACAGACCCGCGCCCGCGTCAATCGTGTCTTGATAATGAAGCTCAATCGCATCATCATCGCTCAAGACGACGGCTATTCCGCCCTGCGCGTATTCGGTGTTGGATTCAGTCACCTGATCTTTGGTCAAAACGGCGACGCGGCCTGCTTCGGCCAACGCGACTGCTGCGCGAAGACCGGCGATGCCGCTGCCGACTACTATGAAATCTGGTTGGTCAATCACGTATTGATTCTACAATAACGCGGAGCATTTGTTCACCTGTTAGTATTGACAGCCGCAATCGCAGAGAGTAAAAGTGACGGATCAATTTAAGAAGTGGAGAACGAGCAAATGATGAATCAGAGTCCTTTCAGGTTCAACGGGAATGGCGGGCAACTATTCGTAGAATATTTAATCGTCGTTTTACTTTCGATGGTCACATTTGGAATTTATCTGCCGTGGGGTTACTGTCGCCTCGCGCGATGGATGGCTAACAACACAACAGTCAACGGGCAGCGCGTAGAGTTTCACGGTGACGGAGGATCGTTGTTTGGCGAATTCATCGTCATTTATTTGCTGACATTCGTCACGCTCGGAATTTATTTACCGTGGGGATTATGTCGTCTGACCAAATGGTTCGCCGCGCGCACATATGTCGGCGGGCAGCCGATCAACTTTGACGGCGAAGGCGGCGATCTGTTCGGCGTCTTCATCGTAGGCTACTTGCTGACGATGATAACGTTCGGGATTTACAGTTTCTGGTTCCAGATGAAATTGAATCGCTGGAACGCATCGCACACAATCATCTGGAATCAGCGGCTGCAGTTCAACGGCGAAGTCTTCGATTGGATAGTGCAATCAATAATCGTAGGCTTTCTGACAGGAATCACGTTCGGCATATATGCGCCGTGGGGCATCTGTCGCCTTCTGAAATGGAACATGGATCATACGTCTTTTGCTACGGGGATGCCGATGATGGCAGCAGCGGCTCCGGGAGGATATATCGCAGCGCCCGCGCCGCCGCCGCCGCAAGCATATGGGCAGCCTCCGCAGTCTTACGGTCAGCCTCCGCAAGCTTATCCTCCGCCGCCACAGGCTTATCCTCCTCCGCCGCCGTCGCAGCCTTATCAGCAATCACCGCAGGCTTATCCTCCGCCACCGCAATCGTATCCTCCGCCTCCATCACAGCAGCCGCCGAGCGCAGTCGGCCCGTCCTGCGCGAACTGCTCTGCGACGTTGCTTGATTCGACGGTGTTCTGTCATACGTGCGGCAAGCAGGTCAAATGCAGAAAGTGCGGCAGCCAGTTAGGCGCTACATCGAAGTTCTGTCCTCGCTGCGGCGACGCGACAATAAACGTGTGACGGGCGATTGATTCAACAGGTTGTTAGCTCCGTAGGAGCGACCTGTCTATAGAACAGTCAAGATAATTATTTTCGTAGCTCCGTAGGAGCGACCTGATAAAGTCAACAGGTCGCTCCTGACGGAGCTACAATAAATTTGACAGATGCTAAAACTATAGACAGGTCGTCCCTAACGGGACTGCTCAAACAGTTGCCTTACTGCGGAGGCGGGCTGCTTTTAGGCTTGCGAGATTTATATTCGGATACTCGTTTGAGTCCGAGTTCCTGTAACTGCGTTGAATCCTTGCCGAGACGTGTCTAGCTTATAGGATTGCGATCCTAGATTCTAGGATGATGATTCTATAAGCTAGCTGAGCTTGATTATCATTAAGCGTGGCAAGCACAAAGCCTTGTAAATGAAGAATTGTCTTTCATTGTTATGCGTTCTTCATATCTTCTTCAAGCAGGCGCAAATTGTCTTGAACCGTTTTGGTATAAGGATGGCCGTCGCCTAAGAATTTTTGACGAATTTGCAGCGCACGCTCGTAGAGAGCCTTCGTGCCTTCAAGATCGCCTTGCGCTTTCAGCACAAGGCCGAGATTGTTGAGATCAGTAGCAACCTCAGGATGATCTGGGCCAAACGCCGCTTCATCAATCGCAATAACACGCTCGTAGAGAGCCTTCGCGCCCGCTAGATCGCCTTGCGCTCTCAGCACATTGCCGAGATTGTTGAGCCGAGCCGCTACGTCAGGATGGTTGGAGCCGAGCGTGGCTTCACCTATTGTGATAGCACGCTCGTAGAGAGCCTTCGCGCCTTCAAGGTCGCCTTGTGCTCTCAGCACAAGGCCGAGATTGTTAAGATTAATAGCAACATCAGGATGATCTGGGCCGAGCGCTGTTTCACTTATTGCAATAGCTTGTTCAAACATCTTCTTTGCCTGTGTGTATTCTGCGCGGGCATGCAAGTAAAGACCTATCTGATTAAGCAATCGCGAGGTTTCTTTTGAGGTAAACTGAATTGCTTCGGCGTGTGATAACGCGACTGTTGCGTGCGGTAATAGAGATGCACAGAGCGGCCATGTTCGCACATCGTTGCTTTCCTGCGGGAAAGCAGCGTTTACTACATGCACGGCAACTCCCGCCCATTGCTTGAACTCTACTTCACTCATCGCGTCGCGGATGACACATTGCACTAAGCGATGTATCGAGAGTTTTTCATCTTCGACTTCGATCAGCGAATACTTATGCAAAGCTATTAATGCTTCATCAAACGAAAATGAATCTGTTGCAGTCGCAGTCAGTGATTCGGGTAATTCTTCTGCGCCTTCGATTATCATCTTCAACGGAATGTCGTCTGGCGCGAAGAAAGCGCATAGGCGTAGCAACTCGGGTGCTATTTTATTCTCTCGCTCTACGTTCTGAAACGAGAGGCTCCACGTCGTTGCTACTGTATCTGGATACTCCGTTGATAATTCGCCGCGCTTCAACAACTCACTTTGACGCTTCTCGAACAGTTCAAGATAGTGTGTCAATGCGCGGCCACTCGTTTCAATGAATGCACTTGCCTGCTCTAACGCTAGTGGCAAGCATCCAAGCTTTTCAGCTAATTCCTTTGCCGTTGCTTCATCTTCACTTCCCGTTCGTTTAAGCAAAAACTCTATCGCTGTATCCAAAGGCAGCGACTTTACAGAAAGCGAATTTGCAACGCCTGACCAGTTCGGATTGCGCGAGGTGATAATAATATGTCCCTTGCCACCGCGTGGCAGGCAGTTTTTTATGGGCTTTACAACTTCGGCATTGTCAAATATCAATAGCCATCCGCGATTTATCCTCAACCACTCTTTCACAGCTTCGACGACGACGCGCTGTTCCGTCGCGTCTTTCTCAGGCAAATTAAGTTTTTCTGCGAGGCCCGCATAATCGTTCACCAGCGTCACAGGGTCTTCCGAGCGTATCCACCACACAACGTCGTAACCTGTATCGTGACGATAAGCATACTCGATAGCCAGTTGCGTCTTGCCTATACCGCCAAGCCCGTGAATCGCCTGCGTCTGCACGAGCGCGGCTGTCTTACTCGCCATATGCGATGTGCGCAGTTGTTCCAGTTCTTCTTCGCGCCCTGTAAAGTTCGGATTACGCAGATGAGGAATATTCCATATAACGGGCGGCGAGTCGGGATAGCGCGGCGCGTTCGCTATCGTGCGTGTAAACGAGCCGGGAAAACCCGGCTTTACTGTCGGCTTGGCGCGGCCTCGGATCACACCAGCAAGCAAGGCTCGCTTTGCGGCTGCTTCATCGAGCTTTAATAGATCAATGTAAACTATCGAGCGTAGCAATCCTTTTGGTTCGCATTCGCGCACGCGCACTGGCAACAGCTTACTTTCTATGCCCGTTGGGTCTTGAGCGAACGCGGCGGCCCATTCTGGCGCGGTAAACTCTGACGTGAGATAATCGTCTGACAGCACAGCTATTGTGCGCTCGGCTCCGGTTGCGCTCTGCATATCGAGCACGAAGTTTCCGCCCGGTCGGAAGTCCCACGCTTGTATGACGACCGAATAGCCTTCTGCTTCCAGTTGCCACGCAATCCATTCGGCCCACGTGCGGTCTGCTCTGTTATAGCTGATGAAGAAATCTTTCATCGTTGTGTGTTGGATTGCTACGGTAACACAAACCGCTGAGCGCGACAAAGAAAAACTCTGTGCCCCCTCTGCGCCTTTGCGATGAACTCTCTTCATCAGGCGATGCTGAAAGTGAATTGAGCGTAGCAGTTCAGGTTTCACCTACCACATATCAATTGTCTGAAACCGAAGCGACTCAGATGCACATGTGGAATACTTACGAAACCACTCAGCAACAGCAGCAACAGCAGCAGTAAGAGAAGTTTCTTAGTTTTCGATCTCTGAATTTTTCATTTCTTCGAGTAGCTTTGGCTTAGTCGCCTTAACTTGACTTTTGTCTAACGCTTTCGTTCTATCTTCGCGCTGACTTTTGTGTCATAGGAAGGGGCTAGCTGGGTATCCAAGTAAGACTTCAATAGATTATTCAGAAATCTAACGACCTCCGAGTGAGACTTGTCCTCTGAATATTCGATTATATTGATGCCTTTATCTTTCCAGAAACGTTTAGCTTTCAGGTTTGGGACACTGCCTTTGGTTACTAACATATGATGCCTTCTATAGTTACCATCAAAAGCAGCAACTCGGCTGATTATACTCTCAATATCGGGATCTGAGCCGCTAAAACCAATAAACAAAATTGACCACATAGAAAATATAGTTTCAAGGCATTGACGATATGTCTGGTTATTATTTAAAAGCGCTTCATAAGATCTATTACCTAGGACAATTGACGAAGGGTCATTAATATCTCCGTGAAGTTTTACAATAAATTGTTCATAATTCCTATAAGTTTCAAGCACCCCTTCGAGTGTAGGTTTATAATATTTTTTCAGCGGAATCCCATGTTGGTTTCTGAACTCGCCTTCAATAAATTCATCATAGTTCGTTGTGAGATAGCCACGGAACGGGAGCTTGGTTATTAGTTTGTGCGCCTCACCTGACATAGCTGTCGTGTAAAGAATCTTTTCAAAAATGCATCTTTGTAATTGCGTAGGCTCATACAGAATTTCTTGTATTTCTTGGCCCGCATCAATAAGAAACCCATGATCAATCAGTTTTTGAATTTCTTTAGCCGCAGCATTATTAAGTAAGTGCTCTCTTTTACACCATTTTATCATGCCTTCGAGTAAAGGCTTCCAAAGAGGAGGGCGCTTGCCATCGGGGGATAAAGCCTGTGCCGACAGGCCAGATCCAGCAAAAAGAATAAGACTACGTGAAGCTAGAGCCTCACTAAGAGAGCGATAAATTTTCTTATCATCTATATCACTTAAGTAAGTATTCATCTATTACCGTGTTGAGACTGCTCTGATTCTGTTGCTGGCTAATCTAGTACTTGATTAATCGAATTCAAATTCTTTTGCACTATTTTTGTATTAGGGTGTTGTGCACCAAGAAAATTCTGAAATATCTGAAGCGCACGCTCGAAAAGAGCCTTCGCGCCTGCGAGGTCGCCCTGTGCTCTCAGCACACCGCCGAGATTGTTGAGGTCAATAGCAACGTCAGGATGATCGAAGCCGAGCGCCGCTTCATCTATCGCCAAAGCGCGCTCAAACAGAGCCTTAGCATCCTCAAGCTCACCCTGCAATTGCAATGTACTGCCGAGATTGTTGAGTCCTCTAGCTACATTGGGATGATTGGGGCCGAGCGCCGCTTCATCTATCGCCAGAGTACGCTCGAAAAGAGCTTTCGCACCTGCGAGGTCACCTTGCTCTTTCAGAACAAGGCCGAGATTGTTGAGACGAATCGCTACATTAGGATGATCAGGGCCGAGCGCCGCTTCATCTATCGCCAGAGCACGCTCATACATTTTCTTTGCCTGAGCGTATTCTGCGCGAGCCTCCAAGTAAAGACCTATCTGATTAAGCAATCGCGCGGTTTCATTTGAGTTAAACTGCAATGCTTCGGCGTATGATAACGCGACTAATGCGTGCGGTAATAGAGCCGCGCAGACCGGCCACGTTCGCACATCATCACTATAGCTAGGGAAAGAAGCATTCACTATATGCACTGCAACGCCTGTCCAGCGCTTGAATTCTTCTTCACTCATCGCGTGACGAATGACCGCTTGCACTAAACGATGTATTGAGAGTTTTTCATCTTCAATTTCGATCAGCGAATACTTACGCAAGGCTATCAATGCCCCATCAAACGAAAACGAATCTATTGCTGTTGCCGCCAGTGATTCGGGCAGTTCTTCTGCGCTTGCGGTTATCATATTCAACGGAATGTCATCCGGCGCAAAGAAAGCGCTTAGCCTCAGCAACTCGGCGGCGGCGGCATGCTCTTCTTCTAACTTTTGAAACGATATGCCCCATGTCGTCGCTACCGTGCCGTGGTACTCTGTTGACGGTGTGCCACTCTGCATCAACTCTCTTTGGCGCTTCTTAAACAATTTCAGATAATGCGACATTGGGCGACCACTAGTTTCAATGAAAGCGCTCGCCTGCTCTAACGCCAAAGGCAACCAGCCA